>JANXAF010000012.1 GCA_025062045.1 Thermodesulfobacteriota bacterium | reverse complement strand
ACGCCATGGGTCCCAATGTGGCAGGTGTCATAGGAACAGCTGTTGCAGCAGGAGCATTTTTGACGTTGCTTAAGTGAGGGAAAGTTGGAAAAAGATCTCGAAATTTATCTAAAACCCACAGAAATCATAGATTCAAATAACCCACTAATAGTAGAGACATCACAAAAAATAAAAGGGAATTTAAAGGATCCTGTCGAGATTGCGAAAAAACTGTTCCTCTACGTAAGAGATACCATAATTTACGACCCATACACACCCTTTTTTCTTCCGGAACACTACAAAGCTAGTATCGTGCTTAAAAGGAAAAGGGGATTCTGCATCCCTAAAGCCTCCCTTCTCTGTGCTCTTTCAAGAGCCAGTAACATCCCAACGAGGGTAGGTTTCGCCACTGTGAGAAACCACTTAGCCACACCGCAGCTTATAGAGTTCTTAGGTAGTGACTTGTTTCCGTACCATGCGTACGTCGAATTCTACCTTAATGGTATTTGGGTAAAAGCAACCCCTGCTTTTAACAAAGAACTCTGCGAGAAATTTAGAGTTCCCCCTCTAGAATTCGACGGAAGAAATGACGCCATATTTCAGCCTTACAATCTGGAACAGAAGAAATTCATGGAATACGTCGAATTTTTAGGAGTTTATTCGGATATTCCCGTAGAAAGGATAGTGGAAGGGTTCAAAAAAGCTTACGGTAGTGAAAGAGTGGATCTATGGATTAAAACATACCTGGAAAAGGGTTATATAAGAGAACCATTCGAGAAAGAGGTCGAATCTTTCGTTTCATTTTTCTAGCTTTATTCCTTCCAGCTCGAGAAGTCGTCTCTTTATATGAACCCCGCAAGAGAACCCACCCAATCTTCCGTCTTTTTGGATGACCCTGTGGCAAGGGATAATAAGAGGGATGGGATTCCTTCTCAGAGCTTGTCCCACCGCCCTTGATGCGTTTCTGTATCCTATCTTTTCTGCAAGCCACCCGTACGTACGAGTCTCACCATAAGGGATCGTTCTCGTTTCAAGAAAAACTTTCTTTTCGAAGGGTGTTGAAGAGGGGAAGACCACATCCACATCAAAACCCACGTTTTCCCCCCTGAAATACCTTTCAAGAAGAATGCGTAAAACTTTAAATTGAGCTTCATCCTCATACGCATCCGGAAAGCGCGAAAGAATAAGTTTCTTTATCACCATCTCCTCCTCTTCAACTAGGCGAAGCTCAAAAAGTTTCCCATCCATCGCTAAAAGAGCTATGTTACAAAGGGATGTGGGGTAGATAGCGTAACTTATTACCAATGATTGACAACCTCTCTTTGCTCTTCGTATAATCGACTAACATTTTGCGGGCTTAAAATCAAATGGCTGATGGTTTTATAAAATTTTTAGGAACTGGAGGCGCAAGATTTGTACTTTCAAAACAGCTTCGGGCCACAGCAGGGCTCTGGTTAAATTACAAAAACACGAACGTTTATATAGATCCTGGTCCTGGCGCAATCGTCAAAATAAGGGCTTCGAAAAAGAATTTGGAACCTGAGCAACTGGACGGTCTTATCTTGACACATAGACACCTAGACCACTCAAGCGATGCAAATGTCCTAATTGAAGCTATGACGGAAGGAGGATTCAGAAAGAGGGGCGTTCTTTTGTGCCCAAAGGACGCCATCATCGGCGAACCTGTAATTTTTTCAAGTTTTTCAAAGAAACTTGAAAGAGTTGAAATCATGGAAGAAGGGAAGACCTACCGGATTGCGGATATCGTTCTTACTACACCCGTAAGACACATTCATCCTGTCGAAACGTATGGTCTTTTGTTCGATTTGGGTGTAAAAATCGGTTTAGTTTCCGATACTAAATACTTCGAAGACCTACCCCAGTATTACAGCTGCGATGTCCTTATTGTAAATGTTTTAAGGCTAAAGCCTATAGAAAAGAACGAGGAAATTGATCATTTATCCGTAGAGGACTTCAAAAGACTCATAGAAAAAATCAGGCCAAAGACAGCAATTATGACGCATTTCGGAATGAGTCTTATCCGACAAAAACCGCACACTATTGCGGAAGAAGTAAAAAGAGCAACAGGAATTGAAGTGATAGCTGCTTACGACGGTATGGAGTTTGAGTTCTGACCCACAGGGAAATGAACGAAAAATTTAGTACCGCGGCCTTCTTCGGTCTCAAAACTTATTCGGCCCCCATTTGCCTCCACAAGCCTTTTGCAGATAGCAAGACCTAAACCGGTACCCTCGTTTTTGGGCTTAGTGGTGTAAAAAGGTTCAAATAACTTATCTCGCACCTCTTCCGGAATTCCTTTGCCCCTGTCAATCACGGCAAAGTAAACACCTTCATCGTCCTTACCGGTCTTTATAACTATAGGCCCTCCATCCGGCATAGCCTGAGCCGCATTCACTAGAAGATTTGCAAGAACCTGTTGGATATGAATCTTGTCGACATGTAGATCCGGAAGGTTTTCAGCAAGTTCGAGATTAAGTTCGATTTTTTTAAACCGTGTAAGATGGTGTTCAAAAAATCCAAGTGTGTCCAAAATTAACCGATTGATGTTTATCCATTCTTTCTTTGGGTTCTCCATTCGCGAAAATTCTAAAAGTCTTGATAGAACCTCCGTTAGCTTTTCTGCGGACTCCAGTATGATCTTCGCGTAGGATTTGATTTTGTCCAAGTTTTCGGTATCCTGGATTCTTTTTGCGAAGCCTTGGATTGCGATAAGAGGATTTTTTATCTGATGCGCTATGGCCCCGGTTATTTCTCCCATAAGAGAGAGCTTGTTCGCTCTTTCAAGTTTCTCAGCGATTTCCCTTATTTTCAAATCTTTTTGCTTTAAATCTTCAAGTTTTTCTTTGAGTGAGGCATAAAGCTCTTCCATTTCCTTAAGACTTTTTTCCAATAGTTTCCTTCTTACTTCGGAGAGCTCTTTTTCTTCCGATATGACTAGTTCGAGTCTTTCTTTGTTTTTTACTAGTTCACGAATCTCGTCTTCCACTGGAAGTCTCAGTAAAGGATGATGTCGAATTCGCAGTAATTGTAACCTACGGACCAGCTCTTTGTCTGGGTTGATTTTGCCTTTTTGCCGGTCACTTTCTCAAAAAGTCCCGCAAGGATCCCGCTTTCCATATCACAAAACATTTCTCCTGTCACAGGAAAACCGGCGCAAGTGATACACTCGTAGAGTTTCACGGTGTAACGGTTTTCGTCGATTCTCTCTACTTCAGGTATGCCGATCCGCAAATCTTTGACGACACTAACAATGTCTTCTTCTGTTTTGGGTGTGAACATTGAGCCGACTTCTTTTCCCATCATATATAGAGCCGGTCCTGCGCTCTCTCCAAGGAGGTTTCTCATGCCTATTATCCTCAATACTCGAAAAAGCTCGAGCGGAACATCCGCACCTAATCGCGGTCTTACTATCTTCTTTATGTCGGAAAGAGTATACTCCTTCACCTTGACTCTCTAGAGTTTAATATCTCTAGCATCTGTTTGTGAATGATCCCGTTAGATGCCAGAATTTCGTCCTTGTAAATGTCTATCGGGTTTCCAGAAAAATCTGTAACCCTACCACCTGCTTCCATTACGAGCAATGTTCCAGCTGCGACGTCCCAGGGGTTAAGTTTTATCTCCCAAAACCCATCGAATATACCGGCTGCCACATAGGCAAGGTTAAGTGCAGCAGAACCGTCCCTACGTATGGCCTGTGCCTTAAAAATAAATCTCAAAAAGTTGTCGATATTGTTTCTTTTACTAGTTGCGAGATCGTAAGGAAATCCTGTGCTAAGTAATGCGATGGATATATCCGATATGGATGAGACTCTTATCCTTTCCCCGTTAAGATATGAACCATAGCCTTTCTTTGCGTAAAATAACTCTTCATGTATCGGATTGTAGATTGCCCCCGCGTAAAGCTCTCCGTCCATTTCGCACGCGATGGACGTGCAAAAGAACGGGTAGCCATGTGCATAATTTGTTGTTCCATCCAACGGATCTATTATCCACTTCCTTTTGGCGGAAGAGATTGTGTTAGTACCTTCCTCGCTTAAGATATCGTCCTCAGGAAACTCGGACCGAATCATGGAAACTATCTTTTCCTGACATTCCAAATCCACATTGGTGACGAGATTTATGCTTCCTTTGTGCTCAATCTGCAAGGTTTTCTGAAAATATTTCCTTTGTATTTTTCCCGACTCCTTCACGCAATGAATTACAAACTTTAAGATCTCATCCATGCTCATATTTTAAATATCCCAGGAAGAATTTTCAAAGAAAATCAGGGAATCTTCAAGCTCTTGTTGGAAATCCACTATCTTATAAAATCCCAGAAAAGTTTTAGTTCTCCGAGAGTGGGGAAACTCCTAAGTGTTCTGCGTAAAAGATAAGAAGGCCTAAGGTAAAACTTAAAAAAGGCCATTTTGGCCGTAAAGAAGGGCGCGTTCTTTCCCTCTTTCTGTGCCGTGCCGTAAAGAACGTCAGGATAGGGTATGTAGATGTGGAAGGATGCATAATCTAGAGGCAACTTCAAAGCAAACGAAACAGTTGCCTCAAGATCTCTCTCGCTCTCTCCGGGATATCCGAGGATAAAAAATCCGGCGGTCTTTATCCCTAGGCGGTTTGCTTTTTGAATAATGTTTTTAGCCTCCTCGAGATCTATACGTTTTCCCATTGAAGTAAGGGTTGTCTCTGAACCCGATTCCAAGCCGAAATGGATCAATCTACATCCGGCCCTTTGCATAAGGTGAAGGATTGGTTCATCGAGGGAATCGACCCGGGTCTGACAGCACCATTGAAAATTAAGCTTTTCCCTTATAATAGCTTTACACATCTCTTCAACATAAAGCCTGTCAAGGACAAATTCGGAATCGATGAAGTAGACATTTCTGGCACCGATCTTTCTTACAACGTAGTCTATTTCCTCCATTACCTTGGGGAGCGATTTTCTAAGAATCCTATTTCCATACATTAGCTTGAAGCAAAACTTACACTGGAAATAGCATCCGCGGGACGTTTCAAGAAGGGCAAATCTGGAACCTAGCAGTGGATAAAAGTATTTCTCTATTTTTACCTTTTCGTATGCGGGAGGGGAGAGAATGTCAAGATCGAAGGTATCTGAGCTTACTATGCCATCTCTATTTTTTAGACAAGCCTCGAGGATACCGAGTTCTGGTTGACCCATAACGACTCCTTTTATTTTTGTTTCGAAGAGACACTCCTCGGGCATCAACGTAATGTGGGGGCCCAAAGCGTATATCTTTTCCTTTGCAGGTAAAGATTTCAAAAACTCCATAAATTCCTTCGTGTAAGGCGGCGGACATGTCCACCTATCTATAGACGCAGATGAGACAAAAATTTTGTCGAACCTCTGGATTAATCTATTAAGGCTTCCACTTGATAGTCTTTCCGTATTTAAATCCAGAATCAAATTTTCTATCCCGTGTCGGGAAAGGAGTGTGGAAGCATTCAAAAGGTCAAGAGGAGGCCACTTTCTACTTATGATTTTCCAGGGATGAATAGATTTTTCAGTAAAAAAATTGATTAGGAGGACCTTCATCCGCAAAAACTTAAAATTATCCTAAAAAACATGTCAATCGTTTGTTTCTGACAGAAACTTTAAAGGACCCGATATTAGGGACCTTCTTCTTTAAAAAGGCTGTGACAAAAATCATTTACAGTCTCCTCACCTGGTGGTAAAATTGAAAGGAAATTTTATAAAAAAACAGGAGGTGTCCTCATGCTAAAGGCTAAAAAGGTTTCAAAAGGTTTCACGCTTATCGAACTACTTATCGTGATAGCCATCATAGGGATCCTTGCGGCAATTGCAATACCGGCTTACACTGGTTATACGAAGAAGTCGAAAATCTCAGGGGTCATCAATGCGATGGGTGCGGTGAAGAATGCCGTGGTTGCATATCATACTGAAAAAGGGACTGTAGAAGGGCTAAATCTTGACACGGAAGCGAAAGTAAAAGAGAGCTTGGGAATTTCTTTTCCTATGCAGTACGCAAAAGCAATAACAGTGGTAGGCCAGGGTCCAGACAAAGTTGTGATCACGGTGACTCTAGATAAAGTAGCATCTGATGTTAATGATAAGAAAATCACACTCACCGGGGAAAACCTGGGTGGTAGTGCCAAATGGACTTGGGGAGGAGATGACGAAGTCAAAGAATACCTTCCAAAGGGCTAAGGTAGCTTGATGGGGGCTATGCCCCCTTTTTATTTTCATAGCTATGGGATAGATGGAAGAGCTTGGCGTTATCATATTCCTACTTGGTTTGGCCGTTGGAAGCTTTCTTAACGTCTGTATTTACAGGATACCGCGAAAAAGATCCATCTTAAGACCATTCTCCTATTGTCCATCCTGTGGAAAGACTATCCGGTTTTACGATAATGTACCCCTCTTAAGTTTTATCCTTCTCAAAGGGAAATGCAGAGAATGCAAAAGCCGAATCCCTGTAAGGTACCCGCTCGTGGAACTTCTCACGGGAGTTATCTTTTACAGTCTCTATACTACGAAGGGTATTGGGGTAGAATCCTTGGTCTTTATGGTCCTTCTTTGTTTGCTTATCGTTATATCCTTCATAGATTTGGAATTTCAGATAATCCCTGATCTTTTGAGTGTAGGCGGTATGTTTGCCGGTTTTGCGTTCTCTTTTTTTAGGAATCCTCATTTTCACTTAAAAGACGCTATCTATGGCACACTTTTCGGAGGAGGGGTCCTGTTTATCATAGCTTACATTTACGAGTTTTTAGCAAAGAGGGAAGGAATGGGTTTTGGAGACGTAAAACTTCTTGCCATGATAGGCTCTTTTCTGGGTGTGAGAGGAGCCATTTTTTCTTTAATCTCTGGTGCCTTTTTCGGGACCATATTGGGTATAGTACTTATCGCTGGATACGGGAAGAATTTGAAATACGCAATCCCATTTGGCCCATTTCTTTCCCTCGGTGCAGCAACTTTCATATTCTTTGGGGACACGCTAACATGGTTTTTAATAAGAACCATCTTCGCTCGTGGCTTATAATTGGTTTCTTCTTGGCATTTTTTTTGCTAAAATCTATCACTCATCAGGACGTTTACGCTCAAGACAATCTTTATCTTACCGGATACATAAGGGCAATTGATAGATCGAGAGGAATAGTAACGATCTTTGTAACAACACCGAGCTGTGAAGGATCAAGGCAGTTTTTTATGCCAGAGGATGCAAAGGAGGATTTCGATCCGTCCCTTATAGGCAAAACTATAAGTTTTTTTATCAATAGCTCGGTATGCGAGAAAGGAAAGATATATCAGATGATTTTCAAATAGCAATTCTATGAGAGTTTTCGTTCTCGTTGTTATTTTCATCTATTCGATCTTTTTTCCTTCCTTTTTGGGATCACAATCGATGATTGATTATTGCCAATTACCAACGTCAATTGCTCCTCCTATTGAGCCGAATGTCCTTTTTGTAATCGATACAAGTGGTAGTATGGCTTGGAAGGCCTATTCTTTGGGTGACAGCGATGCGAATGGTGATGGAGTGCTTGACCGTTACGATCCGTCAAAAACCTACGAGGGATATTTTGACCCAAAAAAATATTACAGGTTGGATGCGAGCGGAGTTTATGTTGAGACTACTCCTACAGGTATCCCATGCACGACCGAGTGTACGAGATGGGTTTGCAGAAGAAACCCAATAGGGTGTTATATCGTCGAGCCTATGGGTTCGCGCGGGTGTCGGGTAAATCAGTATGCCTGTTGTATAGAAGCTAAACAGTCAGGAGATTGTAATTTATATTCTGGAAACTATCTAAACTACGCGCTTATGTCTAGGATGGATGTTTTAAGATGGGCGCTTACAGGAGGATCCCCAGATAGTTGTAGTAACTCCGTAAAATCCTGTAACCCTGAGATGTATCCAGACCCTCAACTAAGTTGCGACAGTTTCGGATGCGTAATGAAAAGCACGGACGGATCAACAAAAGTAAAGGTGCCATGGGAAAGGATCACGGGTTCCCAAGGAGGACTTCTTTTCCAGCTAAAAGGTCTCTCTCCTAGACCTGTGATCGGTGCCATGTTTTACAATTCCTCAGGGGTTATACGGACCGTTTACATAGGAGATTTTACTGCGGCCGCAAATATCGATGCCGTAAATCCTTACAAGAACGTAATAACTGCCATAAATTCTGAACCACCAACTGGAGCTACACCTACCGCTCCTGCCCTTTGGGATGCCTATAACTATTTCGCGCAAAGAACTCCAAAATACGGAGGTCCCCATCCTCAGTCTGGAGAGGGCGATAAATGGAAGAATCCCATGTACAGGTGCTATGACAGAAATAACGACGGAAACTGCCAGGGTCACGAATTCGAGTTAGTCAGATGCGTAAAGAATTTTGTTGTCTTAATGTCGGACGGACAATGGAACAGGGGGGGTTATCCAGTTTCTTCGACTTGCAGAATAGATGCTGATATAGAGACAGAATCTCCCGATCCCGTTGTACCCGCGTATTACCTGCATAAGATAGGGTTTATAAATGAACCTACGGGTATAAGAAGTCACGTTGAAGCTATCTATTCTGTGGCTTTGTGGCTTGGTGGAACTGGTGAGCTTTCTATGAAAAATGTGGCTATGTACGGCTCCTTCGACAGGACAAGGACTTATCCAGGAGGAACGAACGGATTTCCTCAAGGTGTCTGCGGCCCTGTCGATGATTGCTGCACAACGGCCAACTGTGGAAAAGGTTCGGCCTGCACACCCATTCCAAGCTCATCCCCCGACTGGGATAAGGATGGAGATGGTGTACCTGATACGTTCTACAGCGCAAGTGACGCAATAGAGATAAAGCTGAAACTAGCGGAAGTAATACTCGACATATTAAGACAGGTCTCCACAGGGACTGCGGTTTCAGTTCTTGCATCGAGTGAAGGAAGTGGAGCTACCTTGCTACAGGCCCTTTACTATCCCAGAAAATCTTTTGGGGACCAGGAAATAACTTGGATTGGAAAAATGCATAGTCTCTGGTATTACGTAGATCCGTACCTTGAACTGACAAGTATAAGGGAAGATACGAATAGGGACCGAAAGCTGGATCTAAGACAGGACTATATAGTGCGGTTTTACTACGACGAGTCCGCAAACGAAACTATGGTCGAAAAATACCGGGACATCGACGGAAATGGAACGCCCGATGGCCTGGCCTCTAAAGATACGATTGAGAATATTCTTAGCCTATGGGAAGCTGGTTATAGGCTTTGGGAACGAGACATAGTTACATCTCCAAGACGGATCTATACTCAGATCGGAGGATCCCTGATCGAGTTTTCGATTTTAAATCTTTCTTCTCTTACACCACATCTTGGGGTTTCCACAGCTCAAGAGGCTGAAAAAATTGTAAGATTCGTCATTGGGGAAGAAGTCTCCGGAGCGAGAACAAGAAGAGTAAAAATAGGTGATAGAACTAGCATCTGGAGGCTTGGTGATATTGTCAATTCTACACCCAGGATCCAGTCGTTTAATCCGATAAACAGCTACCATCTTGCTCCACCTCTCGGATATAACGATTGGACTTATTATGAATTCGTAACAGCAGAAACTTACAAACGGAGGGCAGTTGCATACGTTGGGGCGAATGACGGGATGCTTCATGCGTTCTACATCGGAAATCTTAGACAGGATTGGCCAGGAAGAGTTTCCTTTGAGAAGGCTTATCTTGAGGGTTCTGAGCTTGGAAAGGAGCTATGGGCGTTTATACCGAGGAACGCTCTTCCCTATCTTAAGTACCTCTTAGATGAGGATTACTGCCACATATACTACGTTGATTCATCTCCCTACCTTGTGGAGGCAAGTATAAATGGCAATCCCGAGAGTCCAAAAACTAAAGAGAGCTGGAGAACGATTCTTATAGGGGGTATGGGTCTAGGTGGAGCCACGAGAAACTACGGTGCAGCGTGTACAGAATGCATAAAGACTCCTATTCCCAATATCGGATTTTCTTCCTACTTTGCTTTGGATGTGACGGATCCTGAAAATCCACAGTTCTTGTGGGAGTTTTCCGATCCGGAACTAGGTCTTACTACATCCGGTCCTGCAATTGTAAGACAGGGGGAAGGTACTAAGAATGGAAGATGGTTCGTGATCTTTGTATCCGGTCCAACAGGTCCAATCGATCGAAACTATAACCAGTTTCTTGGAAGATCAGACCAAAGCTTAAAAATTTTCATACTTGATCTTAGGACGGGAACGCTTTTAAGAAAGATCGATACCGGTATCTCTTCTGCCTTCGGTGGCTCTTTGTACAACTCCACTGTGGACACTGACCGTCATGATCCAAACTCTTCTGGTTTTTACAAAGATGATGCGATCTATTTAGGATTCACTAAGTGCGAGATGGGAAGCTGCACGAAAGGGGGTGTTCTTAGGATTCTCACGAATGAAAGTCAGAATCCTGCAGATTGGACAGTTTCTATTTTGATTGATAATGTGGGGCCAGTTACGGCTTCCGTTGCAAAACTGCAGGATAGGAGGAATGGAGCTCTTTGGCTCTATTTTGGAACTGGAAGGTATTTCTATAGAAGGGGAGCAGAAGTCGACGATCCGGGAAACCCGGCGGACGATTCAACAAGAAGGAGAATATTCGGGGTAAGGGAGCCGTGCTACCTACCTGCAAAAAACGATCTGATTTCTGGATGCTCTTTGAGTGTTAGTTTCTCTGCGTTAAAAAATCAGACTGAAAACCCGTCAGAAAACATAGGAACCCACATCGGCTGGTACGTAAACCTAGATCCTCCGACGGGAGAGGATCTCCAGGAAAGGGTGATTACCGATCCTTTGGCTACCCCGACGGGTACTGTCTTTTTTACGACATTTAAACCGTCTTCTGACATTTGCAAAATAGGCGGGTCTACGTATCTTTGGGCTCTGAAATACGACACAGGAGGAAGCCCGGGCTTTTTAAAAGGAAAGGCAATCCTTCAGGTCTCAACGGGTGAGATAAAAGAAGTGAACCTTTCCACCTTTTTTTCCGAAAAAGCTGGAAGAAGAGGAACAGCTGTAACTGGAATGCCACCTAAAGGACAGGGGCTTACTATCCTTGTTCCACCTCCACCACAGAGAAAGATCCTTCACATAAAAGAAAGATGAGAAAGAACGGCTTTTCGCTACTTGAGATCCTGGCAGTTATAGCAATAATTGGGATCCTTGCGTCTTTGTCTGCAGTCAGTTTCCGGGACCTTGTATTGAGGTACTCGATTGAGGGTCAGATAAAAGAGTTATACTCGGATTTGATGAATCTAAGGCTTAATGCGATGCACCGGAATAGAACGTGTTTCCTCGTAATCTCCACTTACGCGTATAGGGGTTACGAAGATTCGCACCCCTCACCATTTGGTGACGACGCTTTAGATCTGTCCCGAGATAACCTCATCCTTCCGGAAAAGAAAGTCAAGTTTCCTTTTACGTATGGCACTGGAGATAGAATTCTTTTCGACTCCAGGGGATATTCAGACACAAACAGAACAATCTGCGTTTTTTCAAACGTTAATCCCGGTTACGACTGCCTAAAAATTTCACGCACAAGGATAAGTATGGGAAAAATAAAGGATAGAACGAGAGCGTGTACAAGTGATAACTGCGAAGAGAAAGAGTAATGGATTTACACTTTTAGAGGTCCTTGTTGCATTTGTGATTCTCACCATCGGCATGCTTGCCATATTTGAGGGCCTCATACTTTACATGAGAATGAGTCTTATAAATCTAGCAAGGGATGAGGCTGTAAGGATAGTGGAGGAAAAGTTGAACCAATTTAGAAATTCAGGGATACCGTCTGCAAATGGAAGTGAGGTAGTAACAAGGCAGCTTAGAAACTTTTCTAAAGACTTTTTTGTGAGATGGACCTCGGAAAAGATATCGAACTTTAGCAGCTCCATAAGAATCGATGTAAGCTGGAACATAGGGGGAAAGGAATATACGCATTCTTCTGTTTCAATTCTTTCAAGGCCTCAGTGACATGAAAGGGACATCCAGAGGTTTTAGCCTTATAGAAATTCTCGTCGTTATGGCTATCCTTTGTATAGTGATAATGATGGGTTCAGAGACATTTATGGCGACGATTAAAGGAGCGAGAAGAGAAACAGCAAGCTCAATGACGCAGATAGAATTAACGGTTGCCCTAAATTATATCCGTTACGATGTCGAACACGCAGGATATGGCCTCTGCAGGAAATTTATGGGGAATATACGGTATGAAGAAGCCCGTGATTTAGAGATTTCACACCTCAATGATGCGCCGTCCGGAATTCCGCGACCAATCATTTCGGATAATAACAAGGGCATGAACGGATCGGATAGACTAGTGATAAAATCTGTTCTTGCCGGAACGAATGAAACCTGCACGAAGTGGACCTACGTGAAGTTCGGAGAGCCTCCGAAGATGTGGGACGATGCCAAACTGAGATTAAAAAATAACGAGAGGGTGATTGTTATAAAACCAGGAAGAGGGAAGGAACGTATAGATGAACTCGTTATGGACCCAAATGGTTCGTTTT
The DNA here is from genome assembly GCA_025062045.1 of Thermodesulfobacteriota bacterium. Classification (NCBI taxonomy): domain Bacteria; kingdom Pseudomonadati; phylum Thermodesulfobacteriota; species Thermodesulfobacteriota bacterium. The sequence goes on along the minus strand of JANXAF010000012.1, from coordinate 35,082 downwards.
TTACTTTATTTAAGGTAGAAGGTCTTGGTCCTAATTTTTCACCTAAGACGGAAAACGAGAGGTACATCATATACGGGGTTGATCCGGACACGAATTTGAGAATGCCTTTTAACAGGACAGACTATTTTATAAGAGTTCCTTCTTCGGGAATGCCATCTCGATGTGCTCCTAATACGGGTATCCTCTATAAAGCGACATTGAATCACAGCGACGGCAGATTTACCTACTTGCCTATTATGGACTGTGTGGCTGATTTTCAGGTAATTTTCGGTGTTGACCTAAATGGGGATGGACTTCTCGACTCCTACATTGACGATGTCTCAACTTATGATGCCGAGACTTTAAGAAAGAGAATAAAGGAGGTTCGCCTCTACATCCTCACCCACATTGGAAAAAAAGATGCGGACTACAGTTTCAATCAAGATAGAATCTATGTCGGAGAATTTGGAAAAGGTCGGGAGCTTAATTTGCCACAGGTTCTGGGTCAAACTTACAGAAATTACCGATGGAAGATTTACTCGGTGGCTGTACAACCGAAGAATCTACAATGATGGTAGATAGAGTAGAAGGGGTCGCACTTATTTCGATTCTTGCTCTAATCGTGATCGGATCGATCCTTGTCGGTGTAGTTTTATATCTTCTTGAAAGGGGTACGGAGATTTCGATTCTCGAAAAAAAGTACCGGGTTGAAAAGGAAGCTGCTCTCGGGGCCATAGAGTTTTTATGCACGGAGATTCTTCCCGATTCTATTCAAGTTGCATCCCAGTCTGGAGACGTAATAGCAAAAATTGCAAATAAGTACAGATCTTCGGAAATGACACGTTTCACGTTTATTACGAGTAACGAATGTATAAGGGACAAACTTTTAAAAAACACTAACCAGTGGGCAAACTTATGCAGTAGTTCGTCCGATCCTAAAGTTTCTCCGGACATAAAATTTACTCTGAAAAGCGAAGGTGACATCCCTTTCGGAGTCTATGTGAAGATCGTAGAGACTGTTGCAGGGAATACGTCAACCCAGCCTGTAAGTCTTGAAGGGGGCGGAGTTACCGATACTCAAGCAGGTATTATATCACCGCAACACTTTCCTTATCTTTATCGTATTGAGGTTCAGGCAGAAAGGGAGATAAATCCTAAAGAGAGGGTCAATCTGGAAGTGTTATTCGCCTACTGAGATTCCAAGCTCTTTCTGTTGTTTTTTTTTGCAATTTTTGGTAAAAACAGGGACGCGATAAAAAGTTTAGGAGGAATTCAAAATGTTGAAAAGATATCTTTTAGCCCCCGGGCCAACCACAATACCGCCAGAAGTCTTACTTAAAATGGCGGAGCCAATCCTTCACCATAGAAATCCTCTTTTTGAGGCGGTTCTCGAAGAAGTCAGGGAAAATCTTAAATATCTTTTCGGTACAAAGAATGAGGTTCTCATATTTGCGTCTTCCGGTACTGGCGCAATGGAAAGTGCGGTAACGAACGTTCTTTCACCTGGAGACAAAGCGATCTGTATAAGGGGAGGAAAGTTTGGAGAAAGATGGGCTAATATTTGTAAGGCTTACGGGGTTGAGACCATAAATATCGATGTTCCATGGGGAGAAGATCTGGACCCTGAGGAAGTTGAACGTACATTGAAGAAGCATCCTGATGCAAAAGCTATATACACCCAGGCAACAGAGACTTCAACCGGGGTCAAATTCCCCATAAAAGAGATTGCTGACATTGTAAAGAACTATCCGGATACCCTTATGGTTGTAGACGGGATAACTGGTGTTGGAGTCTTTGAACTTCCTCAGGATGCATGGAACATTGACGTACTAGTTGCGGGATCTCAGAAGGCGTTGATGTTACCACCAGGGCTCTCTTTTTGTGGCGTAAGTGACAAGGCTTGGGAATTTAATAAAAAGTCGAAACTTCCAAAGTTTTACTTTAATTGGCAGAAAGAACTAGAAAATCTAAAAAAGAATCAGACGAATTTTACTCCCGCAATTTCTCTCATCATGGGTCTTAGGGAATCTTTAAGAATGATAAGGACCGAAGGCTTGGAAAACATCTACCGAAGAATCGATATCCTAGCAAGAGCAACAAGGGAAGGGGCCAAGGCCCTCGGCCTAAAGATTTTTGCGAAAACTCCAAGTCCCGCAGTTACCGCGATCTGCGCTCCGGACGGGATCGACGGTCAGGAGATTTATAAAACGATGTGGAAAAAGTACGGGGTAACAGGTGCGGGAGGTCAAGATCAACTGAAAGGAAAAGTTTTCCGGATAGCCACCCTCGGATACGCTGACAAGTACGATGTGATAACAGCCATCTCCGCTTTGGAATTCACTCTCAGAGATTTAGGGTACAAGTTCGAACTTGGTAAGGGTGTATCTGCCGCACTGGAGGTTCTAAAGGAACTTTAGGAGGTCTATATGGTGAAGGTTTTAATCGCCGACGATCTTTCTGAAAAGGCATTGGAGATACTAAAAGAGAATAATTTCGAGTTTGACATAAAGACTGGACTTAAAGGCGAAGAGCTAAGAGCCATAATCGGAAATTACGATGCTCTCATTGTGAGAAGCGCAACGAAAGTGACAAAAGATGTTATAGAAAAGGCGGATAAATTAAAAATAATAGGAAGGGCGGGTATCGGCGTTGACAACGTCGATGTGGCGGCAGCTACAGAAAAAGGAATAATAGTCATGAACACACCACAAGGAAATGCTTTAGCCGCAGCCGAACATACAATCGGGCTTATATTCGCCGCCGCAAGAAAGATAGCGCAGGCCGATAGAACAATGAAAGAAGGAAAATGGGAAAAGAAGAAACTTATGGGTATAGAGATATACGGTAAGACACTAGGTATTATAGGGATTGGAAACATAGGTTCCCTTGTCGCTGAAAAGGCGTTAGGACTTGGCATGAGAGTGATAGCTTACGATCCATACGTTTCAAGAGAATATGCTGAGGCAAAGAAAGTCGAACTCGTGGACTTCGAAACACTCCTTAGAGAGAGTGACATAATAACGATCCACGTTCCCCTTTCCAAGGAAACGAAAAATATGATCAATAAAGAGGCCATCGAAAAGATGAAAGATGGGGTAATACTTGTTAATGTCGCAAGGGGTTCGATCGTTAACGAAAAGGACCTTCTTGATGCCTTAAACAGCGGAAAAGTGTCTTACGCAGCACTGGATGTATTCGAGGTAGAGCCCCCGCCTCCTTCTGACCCGCTCGTCCTTTCGGAGAAGACCGTTTGTACTCCTCATCTTGGAGCATCGACAGTGGAAGCCCAGGACAAGGTTGCAATAGACATAGCGAATCAGATAGTTGAGTATTTCAAATATGGAGTCATAAAGAACAGTGTGAATGCCCCATCCGTAAGCATGGAGACGGCAAAAGAGATCGCTCCTTATCTTGCCCTTTCAGAGAATCTTGCCTGTCTTTTAGGATCTATAACAGAGTTTCCGATAAAGGAGATATCTATCGACTACATTGGAGAAGTTTCAAGGCTGGAGACCAGGGTTTTAACTCAGGGCATCCTAAAAAATATACTTTCACCTCAGATAGAAGGAGTGAACTACGTTAACGCGCCTTTAGTGGCGAAAAGTAGAAACATCAAAGTAATAGAATCGAAAATAGGGGAACATCACGATTACGTCTCCTTAGTCGTTATAACAGTGAAAGAGAACGGACGTTCAAACAGTGTTGAAGGAACGCTTTTGGGGAAAAAAGAACCAAGGCTTATAAAGGTGAATAACATTTATGTGGAGGCGGATATAAAGGGAGGAACTTTCCTTTTCGTTTATAACTACGATAGACCAGGTGTGATAGCAAGTATTAGCAGCGTATTTCACAAAAAAGGAATAAACATCGGATCGATGCATTTTGGTAGGGAATCGAAAGGAGGGGTTGCCATATCCCTTTTGGGTTTGGATGAAGAAATCGATGATACGATCATAAAAGAGATAGAAGCCCTACCCAACATTTTGAAAGTTAAAAAGATCGAATTTCCCGTCCGGAAGCTAAGGTAGCACAATTTGTGGTAAAAGCAATAATCTTCGATTTTGACGGTACTCTTGCGCCTCTTAACCTCGATTTTTCACATCTGAGGCGGGAAGTACTAAAAATAGCATATCAATACTTACCGCCAGAGGCTCTGAACTCTTTTAACGATATGCCAGTCCTTGAAATGATATATGAACTTGAAGGAGTGCTCGAAGAAAGGGGTCAAGAGTTCAAAGACCAAGCCTTTTTGAAGCTTAACGAGCTGGAAATTGAGGCCGCGAAGAAAAAGGCACTTTTTCCTTACACCCGCCGTGTCCTCAATTATCTTAACGGGAAATCCATAAGAATCGGTATAATAACTCGCACGTGCATGGGTGCCGTAACTCAGGTCTTTCCTGATTTCGAAGATTACGTAAGTGCAGTCATAACGAGGGAGCATGTGCGGAGGGTTAAACCCCACCCGGAGCACATACTGAAAATTCTTCAAATCCTTTGCGTTCATGCGTATGATGCGATGGTTGTGGGTGACCACGTAACAGACATAATTGGAGGTAAGCTTGCGGGCACGAAGACAGCAGCAGTTCTTACAGGAAGAACTGAAAGAGACGAATTTTTGAAACTAGAACCGACCTATATACTAAACGATATAAGTGAAATCCTAGAGATCGTTTGAGATCATTCTTTTCTTCGGGTAAAAATGATTCTGTACTTATCCCTATTTTGTTCGTAGCAAAGAAGACACTCCTCGTCGCTATCAAGTGAAGATGAATCGAATTTTTCAACATCCGGAAGGGGTTCCAAATGGACCTCAAACCCTATCTCTTTATATAGCTCCACCAATTCAGAAAGCTTCGGCTCACAGGCTATCATCCTTTTTTCCCAACCCTGTTCTTTAAGGATCTTTTCTCTATTGGTCATAAAGGACACCTCTAAAATATTCTACGGTCCTTTTTAGGCCTTCCTCAAGACCTATCGTTGGCTCCCAATTGAGGAACTTTTTTGCGAGACTTATGTCCGGACATCTTCTCCTTGGATCATCGGGACTGCCTCTTTATGTACGATCTTCGACTTTGACCCAGTGATTTCGATGACCTTTTTAGCAAGTGTTTCAATTTGTATCTCTTCTGGATTACCAAGGTTTAGAGGACCTGGAAAACCGGAAAGTCTAGGCCTTGGAAAATCATAAGTTTCTCTATGATCTTCAATTTCGTAATCCATCATTCTAATCATACCCTCTATTACATCGTCCACATAACAGAACGATCTCGTCTGTTTTCCGTCGCCATATATCTCGAGATCTTCACCTTTTAGGGCTTTTGTTATGAAGTTACTTATAACTCTTCCATCGTCCAGTCTCATCCTAGGACCATAAGTATTAAAAATCCTCACAACTTTTATGTCCACAGAGTTCTGTCTCATGTAGTCAAAAAAAAGGGTCTCTGCCACCCTTTTTCCTTCATCATAGCAGCTCCTTAAACCAATAGGGTTAACCTTTCCCCAATAGTCTTCGCTCTGGGGATGGACTTCCGGGTCGCCATAAACTTCGCTTGTGGAAGCCTGCATAACACGAGCCTTAACCCTCTTTGCAATCCCAAGAACGTGCAGAGCACCGAGGACGTTCACTTTTACCGTTTTTACCGGATTATACTGATAGTGAACTGGGCTTGCAGGACATGCAAGATTGAAAATCCAGTCTACCTCCACAAAGATTGGCTGAGTTATGTCGTGTCTTATAAGTTCAAATCTAGGATTATTAAGGAGATGGGATATGTTTTTTTTCTGCCCAGTAAAGAAGTTATCCAGGCAGAGAACTTCATGACCGTCTTTTAAAAGCCTTTCACAAAGATGTGAACCTATGAAACCTGCCCCTCCTGTTACTAGAATTCTTTTCGGTCTGTGGTAGGTCTTGTACTTATACATCCTGCCTCCCAATAGAGATGTAGCGGAAACCGAGTTTCTTCATAGTCAAAGGGTTATACTGGTTTCTTCCATCGAATATCACAGGAGCCTTCATAAGAGCCTTCATCCTCTCGAAATCAGGTTCTCTGAAAGAGAGCCATTCGGTAACTAAAATCAGAGCGTCCGCGCCGGCTAAGACTTCGTACTGGTTGTTTCCAAAAGTCACGTTGCCATTGTCCTTAAAAAACTCTTTTGCGTTTTTTAAAGCCTTTGGGTCATAGCACGAACAAATCGCGCCATCCTGGGTTAAGGCTTTAACGATGAAAAGGGAAGGAGCATTTCTTATGTCGTCGGTATTGGGCTTAAAGGAAAGTCCCCAGACCGCAAATTTTTTTCCCTTTATATCTCCACCGTAAAAATTTTTTATCTTTTCCACAAAGATTCTCCTTTGCATCTCATTTACCTCTATTACCTGTTCCAGAATGGTTGGTCTATATCCAGCCTCCAATGAGGATCTAATAAGTGCCCTCACATCCTTTGGAAAGCAAGATCCACCGAAACCAACCCCGGGAAACAGAAACTTTGGACCTATTCTCGAGTCACTTCCGATCCCCCTCATCACCATCATCACATCACAACCGAGCCTTTCGCAGATGTTGGCTATCTGGTTCATAAAGGAGATCCTTGTCGCCAGCATACAGTTTGCGGCGTATTTTGTCATTTCGCTTGACTTTATATCCATAGTTATAATTGGCGCTCCAGTTCTAACAAAAGGAGAGTAAAGTTCTTTTAAAATCTCCTCAACTCTTGTGTTTTCGACACCTATAACTATCCTTTCCGGTTTCATACAATCTTCTACGGCGGAACCTTCCTTTAGAAATTCAGGATTAGAAGCTATATCGAAAGGTATGTCGAGATCCCTCTTTTTTAGCTCGGACTCGATAATGGCTTTAACCTTATAACAAGTACCAACAGGAACTGTAGACTTCACAACTATTATTCTGTATTTTTCCATGAATCTACCTATATTATGAGCTACTTCTTCCACAAATCGTAGATCTGCCGATCCATCTTTATCCTGTGGAGTACTCACAGCGATGAATATTATAAGACCGTGATCGATTGCCTCTTTTATATCTTCTGTGAAGCGAAGCCTTTCCTGAGCCAGATTATTCTTTATAAGCTCTTCTAGTTGTGGCTCGTATATAGGGACAAGCCCTTCCTTTAAAATCTTTATCTTTTCCGTATCTATGTCCATTATAACAACGTCATTCCCCGTTTCGGCAAAACACGCACCTGTTACTAGTCCAACGTATCCTGCCCCTATAATAGAAAGCCTCATCCCTCACCTCCTGGATCGCAATTTAAATAAATTTTTACCCGCTAGATGTTTGATTTCAAGGCTTTTTTGATGTAGATTTAAGGGGTTTTTTATGCTATCGGTCTTTATGATCACCTACAACAACGCCCCGACAATAGAGAGGGCACTTCTTAGTGTTTCTGATCTCAAGGACGAGTTAGTAGTTGTCGATTCCCACAGTACGGATGGAACGACTGAAATAGTTGCAAAATATGCGGACAAGCTCTATCATCTGGACACAGATGATTTAAGAAAAAAATATCAATTCGCACAGGATCAATGTTCTTTTGAGTGGGTGCTATTCATAGATGCGGATGAGTGGTTAACAGAAGAGCTAAAACAAGAGATACGGGAAACCCTATCAAGAAAAGACGGCGGTTTTGACGGATACATAATTCACAGAAGGAATATCTATCTTGGCAGAGAGATAAAGCACGGTGGCTGGTATCCTGACAGAGAGATAAGGTTATATAAGCGAGAGAAGGGTAGGTGGGAGGGAGGAATCCACGCAAAGGTCGTAGTGGATGGAAAAATAGGAACGTTAAGGCATAAGTACATGCATACTCCGTATTCCAGTACGTCCCATCAAATTCACACAATTATTAGGTACTCGGAAGCTTATGCCTGGGACCTTTTTAATTCCAATAAAAAATTTAGCCTTCTAAAGATGATTGGGAGACCTTTTTTCAGATTTATCAGGGACTACTTTTTAAAGATGGGATTCCTAGATGGGATCCCCGGTCTTATAATTGCTGTCTCGACAGCTTATTATGTTTTCATGAAACAGGGAAAGCTCTGGGAAATACAAAACGTTCTCTCTCAGAGCGAAAGGGCTAACTATGGAAAGATTCGAGGCTTATAAAGATAAGGAGGTCTTAATAACTGGCGGTTTAGGCTTCATAGGCAGTAATTTGGCGATAGAGCTTGTAAAATATGGCGCGAAAGTAACGATAGTAGACAACATGCTTCCAAGGCAGGGCGGAAATCTTTTTAATATTCATGAAATAGAGGACAAAGTCAAGGTAAATTTCTCGGATGTCAGGAATCAGCTTTCCATGAACCACCTGGTGAAAGGAAAAGACTACGTTTTTCATCTGGCAGGACAGGTAAACCACGTAGACAGTATGAGAAATCCGATTCAGGATCTTGAGATAAATTGTCTTGGAACCCTTGTTCTTCTTGAGGCTTTGCGCCACAACAACAGGAACGCCAAAGTTATTTTTGCAGGAACACGGGGTGAGTACGGAAAATCGGTAAGACTCCCTGTCGATGAGGACCATCCAACTAACCCGAAGGGTATATATGCAGTAACGAATCTAACGGCCGAAAAAATGGTTCTCGTGTATCACGAGATTTTTGGAATCAAAGGGGTCTGTCTAAGAATCACAAACACGTACGGGCCACGTCACCAGATGCAGCACGATGAGTACGGTGTTTTAAATTGGTTTATCAGAAAGGCAATGGACGATGATGTTGTGCCTGTCTTCGGGGACGGAAAGATACTCAGAGACTTCCTGTACGTCGAGGATCTGGTGGAATGTATGCTGATTACGGCTCTGACTGAGGAAGCATACGGAATGGTTTTTAACGTTGGTACAGGGATACCTGTAAGCTTCATAGAGCTTGCAAAAAAGATAGTAGAAATAGTTGGCTCTGGTCGAGTGGAATTCAGAGAGTTTACTAAGGAAAGGAAGGAAGTGGAGCCGGGAGACTATTACGCGGACATATCAAGGATAAAAAAAGTGGTTAAGTGGGAGCCAAAAACATCCTTGGAGGAGGGCATAAGAAAGACAGTTGAATTCTACAGAAAGTACAAGGACAAATACTGGTGAAGTTATGGGAGTATACCCTTTTAACCTAGCAAGGGACGCGCTAGACATAAAAGAGGAGCTAAAAAAAATTTTTGAAGAGGTGCTAGATAGTGGAGAGTATATACTCGGCGATCAGCTGAGTCTCTTTGAGAAGGAATTTGCTGATTTTGTCGGAGTAAAGTACGCGGTTGGTGTTAACTCAGGTACAGATGCTTTGCGTATAGCTGCGCTTTCGCTAGGTCTTGAAAGAGGCGACAGGTTCGTCACGACACCTAACACCTACATAGCCACAGTGATGGCTCTTTCCGTGATGGGACTGGAACCAGTACTGTGTGACATAGAACTTGAAACTTACACGATGGATCCTAACCAACTGGAAGACATATTGCGAAAGGAAAATGGAATAAAACTGTGTATCCCTGTTCATCTTTACGGGCATCCGGCAAGGATGGATGAGATAACAGAGGTATGTAGAAAGTATGGGGTTTTCGTGCTAGAAGATGCATGCCAAGCTCACGGGGCAAAGTACAAGGAAAGAAAGGTCGGAAGCATAGGGGATGCGTCTGCTTTCAGTTTTTACCCTACAAAGAATCTTGGTTGCCTAGGCGATGGGGGAATCATTGTTACCTCTTCGGAAGAAGTTTATGATAAGGCCAGAATGCTTAGGAATTACGGACAGAAAGAAAAGCACGTGCACCTAACTCAGGGGTTTAATTCGAGGCTTGATGAAATACAGGCTGCGTTTTTAAGAAAAAAGCTTCCCCATCTCGAGGAACAAAACAAAAAAAGAAGGCATATAGCGTGGTTATACAAAAAAGAACTCCATGATTTACCACTAGATCTTCCGTATGAGGCAGATTGGGCATACCATGTGTACCATCTCTTCGTCGTAAGGACAGAAAAAAGGGACGAGCTCGCATCTTACCTTAGAAACTCGGGTATTCATACACTCATCCATTATCCAACGCCCATCCACTTGCAGCCGGCTTATAGCTTCCTAAATTACAGACGAGGAGATTTTCCAAACGCCGAAAAGGCGGCTTCACAGATCATCTCTTTACCAATGTACCCTTCCCTTAAGGAAGATGAAGTATTGAGAGTCTGTTACAGTATAAGAAAGTTTTTTGCTCAATGAAGATCCTCCACTTGATAAGTGACTGGAAGTGGACAGGTCCGGCAGAGCCAGTTGTGTCTTTATGCCAAGCTTTATTGGAGGAAGGTATAGAGGTAAGGATCGCCTATAGGAAAACTCCTATAGTCTTTCCTGAAAGGACAATTGAGAGCGAGGTGAAAAGAAGAGGGATACCATTTTATGAGAAGTTCAAGTTGAATAGGTACTTTTCAGCAAAAGATTGGATATACGATCTTTTTGAGATAGGGAGGTATTGCGAGAAAGAAGGAATTGAGATTTGCCATACACACCTTTCCCACGACCATTTTTTGGCATTTTTCTCCTTGATCTTGAGACCTAGAAGGCCGTTAATCGTTCGTACAGACCATAAGAGGGAAGGATTGAAAAAGGATCCTTTTTTTTCCTTCGTCGTAAAAAGAACTGATGGAATCGTAACCTACAGTGAAAGAATAAGGATTTGGGATGTGGAGAGGTTCGGTCTAGACCCCAAAAGGACATGCGTCATCCCACCTGGGGTAAATTTCGATTTCGGCACGATAAAGGAGATGAGAGGAGAGTTGGGAATAAGACCTAACGATAAAGTAATTGGAGTGATTGGGAGATTAAAGGCGGACAGGGGGTACGACACTATAATACGAGCATTCAGGATAGTGAAAAATAAAATCCCTGACTCGAAACTTCTCATTCTCGGTCGGAGCTCTCAGATTGAGAAGAGCGTATTAAAACCCATAAAGGAAGCTAAAATAGAAGATCATGTTATCCTTGCCGGATATAGGATAGATGACTACTACTCCGTGATCAACTGCTTCGATCTTTTCGTCATGATGAGGGCTGGAACGGATGGAACAGCGAGAGCTTTAAGGGAGGTTATGGCTATGGGAAAACCTGCTATTGTATCTGATTCTGGAATGCTTCCAGAACTTGTAAAGGAGGGAGAGACCGGATTTGTAGTTCCGAAAGATGAAGCGATCCTCGCAGAAAGAATAATAACCCTTCTTCTCAATGATGACTTGAGAAGACGCATGGGGGAGAATGCAAGGATTTATGCATCAGAAAACTGGACCTATAGGATGCAAGCTCACCGTCTTATAGAATTCTACGAAAGGCTTCTTTATGAGAAGACTAAAAATCGCCATCGTTCTTAACCGTTTTTTTCCTTCATCCGGAGGTCAGAGTTACTTTTCTTTTCTTGCTAGTGAGCTTTCAAAAAAAGGACACGAAGTTTACGTTTTTGCAATAGATGCGGAAGATAAAAATCCTAAAGACTATAAGCTCGTTTTGGTTCCAGTCATTAAAAGGCCAAAATTCTTAAGAATTATAAGTTTCATTCTAGCGACTCGCCGGATCTTAAGTAAGCACGAATTCGACATAATTCACATGGTAGACGAAGGACTAACGATGAACGTTTTTAATCCTCACGGAGGTGTAGAAAAGGCTTACCTTAAGCAGGAGTTCGCATCAATAGACAATAGGCTTTACTACTTACTAAGATGGCTAAGGAGGTATCTAAGCCCCTCCCATTATCTCATTTTATGGTTGCAGAAAAGACAGTTTAAGGGGGAGAAAGTAAAAAAGATAATAGCGATCTCCCAAATGGTAAAAGAGAATATACAAAGATATTACGGTATTGATGAAAGTAAAATTGCATACGTTTTCAACACGTGTGACTTGAATCGGTTCCGTCCAGAGAACAGGGAAAGATTTTTAGTGCCAGTACGGGAAAAATTAGGAATCCCTTTACATTCATGCGTTCTCATGTTTGCAGGGCACAACTTCCGACTAAAAGGGTTGAAAGTACTTCTTCGGGCTATGCAAACGCTCATTGTCGATGAAAAAAAGGACCTTTACCTTATAGTCCTTGGCAGGGGTCGGATTTCGAGCTACAAAAGGATGGCAAAAAAACTAAATATCGCAGACAGGGTCCTTTTTTTGGGATCAGTAAGTGACGTAGAGAGATACTACGCCGCAAGTGATATTTACGTCCATCCAACATTCTACGATTCTTGCTCTCTCTCCGTTCTTGAGGCTTTTGCTTCTGGTCTTCCCGTTATAACAACGAAATACAACGGAGCAAGTGACATCATAAGATCAAAAGATGGCGGGATCGTGCTTGAGGACCCAGCTGACTTTATGGCACTTAAAGATGCGATACTGTATTTTATGGATGAAGGAAGAAGAGCGTTCGCAAGAAAGATCGTGAGAAAATGGATGGAGGAATTCGGACCCGAGAGGAATATCGATGAGACGCTAAAAGTTTACCATGAAATCCTCACTAGATAAAAAATTGAAAATCCAAATTCTACGTAGGAACGGGGAGACAGATATGAATTGGAAAAAAGATGGATATGAGTATGTGATTCTTTTCGCTTTGACGGTTCTTATTTTCTTTTTAGGTTTAGGGAACAGAGACCTTTGGACACCTGATGAGCCACGAGTAGCAGAGATTGGAAGGGAGATGGCACTGGAAGGTAACTATGTCGTACCAATGCTTAACCGAAAACCATTTTTAGAACAGCCACCGCTATTCTATTTAAGTTTGGCCTTTGCCTATAGAATTACTGGAAGGGTTGAGGACTGGGTTGCGAGAATCCCTTCTGCGTTTTACAGTTTTTTAGGCACATTTGCCGTATTTCTCATCGGAAGAAACCTTTTCGGAACAAAAGTTGGGATTTTGGGCGCATTCATTCTTGCAACGTGTCTGGAATATTTTAGGGTTTCGCGATGGGTAATTGTAGACAGTGCTCTATCCTGTTTCATCTTTTTTGCGTTATGGGCGTTTCTAAAAGCTTATTTCGGTCACGAAGGAAGTAAAGCTCTGTATTATTTTTTAATGTGTATTTTTTCCACGCTTGCATTTTTTGTCAAAGGCTTTATTGGGGTTGCCATTCCTGCTCTTACCGTTATTTCCTTTCTCATTTTCGAGAGGAATGTAGGGGAGATAAGAAGGATGAAGCTTCAATACGGGATAACCGTATTTTTGGTAAGTTTGGGAATCTGGACATGGCTTTTATATAAAGAAGGCAATGTAGAGTATCTTAAGATTTTCTTCGTCGATAATAACCTTTTGAGATTTTTCCCCGGCGGAACATCGGGTCATCAAAACCCATTTTACTATTATTTTTTGGAGTTTCCATCTGCCTTCTTTCCTTGGATAATCCTATTTTTTCCAGCCCTTGTTTATGTCTTTTCTAAAAGCCCACAACACGAAAAAAAGGCTCTACTTTTTCTCAAATGCTACTTTATTTCGGGGTTCGTTCTTTTAAGCCTTGCTTCTACAAAAAGGATTCTGTATATGGTTCCTATTTTTCCATCGGCAGCACTGATGGTTGCTCTGTACCTCGATCATTTTTTTAGGTCTGAAAATCGGACTCTCATGGAAACGTCTTTTACCTACATTCATTCCGGTATCATTTTTGCCCTCGGGATCGGGCTTCTTCCTCTTGTTATCTTTTTCTCGAATAAATATGGAACAGACCTTAAAGGAGAGGACATTTTAAGGATTTCTATCTTCTCTTTTGCCATCGCTTCCCTTTCTGCAATCTCAATTTTTGATCTTAGGCGACTCAGGTTTAAAAAAAGTATTTTCTTTAGCGGAATGGCTCATTTTTCTTTTCTTCTCTTTCTTCTTTTCTGGGTGAGTCCTTACATAAATCCCTACAAGAGTTTTAAGCCCTTTATGGAGAAGGTCCTTAAAGAGATTCCTAAAGGTGAACCGGTCTATGCTTACAAACCCGATGAAACCTTAAGAGGGTTTTTCCCTTTTTACAGCGGAATTTACCCGATAGAAGTAAAAGAAGAGAACGAAATACGCTCGTCGTTACGTAATAACCCAATGTACGTTGTAATAAGGGATAAGAACGATGTTTTAAGAAAAGAACTCCTTAATCTCGGCTTAAAGGAGGTTTTTTACGTACAAAGGGCCGACAGAAGGTCCCTTGCCCTTTTCAAATCATATGATAGATAGGGGGTTTCATGGACGCTGTATACACATTGGAAAGGCTACATATGGGATCACTAAGGAAAGGGGAGGATCTTGTTCAAGGACTAACCCAGTTCGTTCAAACGAAAGGAATAAGAATGGGTATCCTTTGGGCCATTGGCGCCTTAGAATCCGCTAGACTTGCCTACTATGATCAAAAGAAAAGGGAGTACGTTCAAATATCTATCGAGGACGGTGTAGAGATTTTGTCTATGTTTGGAAACATATCGGAAAAAGACGGAAGACCCTTCATCCATGCCCACATCGTTGTTGGCGACAAAGATCGTGTCTTTGGTGGACATGTGCAGGAAGGATGTAGGGTATTTGCTCTGGAATACCTCATTTTGGAACTCAGTGGACCTATTCTCGCAAGAAGTTTTGATCACGAAACGGGACTATTCCTTTGGTAATCTTATCATTCGGAAGCTAGGGTCTTTAATCTTCTTTCCGCAATTTTTGCTTCTTCGGATTTAGGGAAAAGCTCGATGATACGTTTAAATGCGGTTAGTGCATTCTTTTTGTCGCCTAAACCGAGGAAAGCCTCAGCCTGGGATAAATAGGCTTTCCTTAAAAATTCGGATCGCCGATATTTTTCAATTATAGCCTGAAACGAAAGGATCGCCTTCTCGTATTCACCCTGACTCATATAAGCCTCACCAAGCCAGTAATAAGCGTTAGGAGTAAAAGGGGTATCAGGATAATTTTTGACGAATTCACTAAATCTCCTTATCGATTCGTCGTAGTTTCCTTTTTGATACAAATTGAACGCTTCTCTGTAAAGTTGTTCAAAAGTCTTTTCCTCCTTTTTTTCCTCCTTTTTTTCTTCCTTTTTCTGGGCCGCAATGATGGATGCCACTTGTTTTCTAAGATCGGATATGTTTTCTTTAGTCTCCTTCCAGTAGGTATTGAGCTGGTATTCCAATTCGTCTACCTTACCAGTTAGGAACTTTATCATCTCATTTAGTGAATCGATCGTTATCATAAGCCTTATGAGCTGTTCTGACTCCTTTTCACGCAATTTCTGCTCCTTCTGGACCTGTTCGTAGGCTTTCGCCTCATACTCCTTTAACCTTCTTTCGACTTTGCCTTCTAGCCTTGTTTCAAGCCTACTTTCACTTTCGGCAATTCTTCTTAAAAGTTCTTCCCTTTGATTGTAAAGCTCGACCCGAAGTGAAGCAAGACTTCTCTGAGTTTGTACAAGCTCGTCAGTTGTTGCGCATCCAAAAAGGACAAGAATAAGAAATAAAGAGACAAGTCTCCACATGGTGCTTCGCTCTATTCGAGTCTGAAGTGGGCTCTTCTGTTTTTAGCCCATGCCTCTTCCGTCGAACGTGGGTCGACAGGTCTTTCCTTTCCGTATGAAATGACTCTTAACCTCTTTGAATCAACTCCCTTCCTTACCAAGTATTCCTTGACCGCTTCGGCCCTTTTCTGACCAAGGATCAAGTTGTACTCCTGGGTTCCCCTTTCATCGCAATGGCCCTCGATTATGACACCCTGTTCACTTTTTGACTTTAGCCATTCCGAAATTGCATCGAGAATCGCGTAATATTCGGGCTTTATAGTGTAACTGTCAAAGTCAAAGAGAATATCCTGAAAAGGAAAACTAAGCTCTTTATCATCAGTTGGCCTACGAATCTCACTTTTCGCCCTGTATTCTTTTTTTGCGATGTCCTCAATTTCTATCTTTGCCTCTTTGTGCGTTTCATAGGGAATCTGTTCGGGTCGTATCTCTCTTTTTTTTACCTGATCTGCTTCTTTTAGAATTCTTATCTCCGGTTTCGACTCTTCGGGGTAGGATAAAGCTCTATCTGGATACGAAACAGGCTGTATCACTTTCGGAGAACACCCGGAGAGAACAAAAATAATTAAAAGAAGAATGACTAAAATGCCCATCGGCTCACTCCTTTCTTTAGTATGGAACAAACCTGCCCTGTGTTTCGTTCTGACCTGTAAGGTTTAGAGTCCTTCTATTTTCTCCATTTACAAACATGACGTTGAGAGTCGCTTTTGGGCCTTTCTGCGAAGAAAAAAGGATGTATCTCCCACAGGGAGAGAAATGTGGCGAATCATTGATACCACCTGAATTTGTAAGGACCCTTACGTTGTTACCCGATGCATCCATAACACATATCTCCAAAGCACCCTCAATCTTCGACACGAAAGCTATAAGATCGCCTTTGGGCGAGTAAGACGGGGAAGTGTTGTATCTGCCCTGGTAGGTTAGTCTTTTTATCTCTCCTGAAGTGAGATCCATTGAAAATATCTGGGGTGTTCCGTGCATGTCCGATGTGAAAACGATCTTCTTTCCGTCTGGCGAGGGTGCCGGGCCTGCAAGTATACCTTCTTTTTTAAGGATCGTCTTTTTTATCTTGGTTTCAAGATCGAGTTTTACTATTGAGGAGTACCTGCCAGATGTATGGGTATAAAGAAGGGTCTTTCTGTCAAGCCACTCCCTACCGACTTTCATTCCATCATCTCTGTCCACGTATACGATCACGTTTCTTTCCCGGTCCACGACATAGAGGTTCGGTTTACCTTCCTTGTAGGAGGTATAGGAGAGGTACTTTCCATCAGGGGAAACAGAGGGAAAGACCGTGATGGTCTTATAATCAGTGAGCTTTTTTAAACCGAATCCGTCTATCCCCGATACAAATATTTCGGTTGAAGCTTTAGGTCCCGCAACAAAGATGACCCTCGAACTCTGTATTCCTCTCATACCGGTAACCAACTCTATCACGTCGTCCGCTATCCTGTGCGCAAGTGGTTTTATTAGGTCCTTTTTTGCCCTGTATCTTTTTGCGAATTCCAACGATCCTGCCGTTGTGTCATACAAGAAAACCTCTGTCATTACCTCACCGTTCTGAAGACTAAACCTTCCTTTTATAATCAGCTCAGTGCCTATGGATTTCCATTTGTTAAACTGTATCTCATGCCTTTCTAGGCCTTCTTCTTTTAATTCCCTGTCCATCAGTGATTCAGGAACGCACGTAAAAAAACCTGAAAATTCGAGATCACTTCTTATTAGCTCTGAAATATCGACTTCGGTTTTTAAAACTTCCTTTGTTTTAAAAGGTGGAACCGCGATGACTATCTTTTTTAAGCCTGTCGCATATACATCAAGGTAAACTTTGGCTGAGGCTAATTCGGGAAGCAATAAAATAATCGCGAGAAAGAAAGATTTGAGAAATCTCATTTAATTCCGATAATTCTAAACCATCTTCTTCAATCCTTCAACAATTTCGGGAAGCACTTCCCCTGTCTTTCCCATAATTGAGACATCCGCAATCGCACTTATGGGAGTTTTTTCGATATTTATCTCTATCACTTTAGTACCCTTCGACTTTGCGTAAGTGGGGAAGGAGGCCACGGGATAAACTACACCTGAAGTTCCAGCAACGATTAAAGTGTCCGACGCTTCTAGAAGAGAGTAGGCCTTCATCATAAGATCCTCAGGAATAGATTCGCCAAACCAGACAACATCCGGCCTAAGTATGGCGCCACAATCGCATCTTGGCGGAATCTGTCGAAGAGGAACATCTAATAAAGTTGAAACCTTTCTTTCTTTTGTACATCTTACCCTCCAGAGATTACCGTGTATCTCTATCATTTTTTTTACACCTGTTCTTCCGTGCAATCCATCCACATTTTGTGTGATAAGAAAGAACCTCTCATACATATCCTCAAGCTCCTTTATAGCCAAATGACCCTTGTTTGGTTCCGCTTTGTGAATTATACCCCTTCTCCAGTCATACCATCTCCATACAGTCTCCGGATCTCTCTGGAATGCCCAAGGGGTGGCAAGATCTTCGGCCCTAAAATTTTCCCATAAACCGTCCTTACCTCTGAACGTCGGAATTCCGCTCTCAGAAGAGACTCCCGCTCCTGTAATAACGAGCAAACTCGTCGTATTCTTGAGGATCTTTATTGCTTCCTCGATCATGATTTACCTCCGAAGTTCGCTTAAGATTTCTTCTATCTCTCTTTCGGTTTGAGGATCTATGCTCCTTCTTTTCTTTGCGATTTCCAACGCGAAGACCGAAAGGGAAGAGTAAACACTTAGATGATCGGGCATATTTTTTAAGATCTCAATGTGAGATTTAATAGTCTCAACGTCACCTCTCACCACAGGTCCTGTAAGTGAGTGGACCGGACCCTTTTCTTTCACATTTTTTATAGTCGTCTCTATTATTGGATAGAACGGTTGGAGATCGAAGCCTATCATATCTATTAGGTTAGAGCCCGCATACAAAAGAGCGCAGAGAAGGTTGCAGACGAAGACGGCCGCCAAGTGATAAATTACTTTTTTTTCGCTCTCTATCCGGTAAACCCGAAATCCTATGAGTTGAGCCAAATTTTCAAGCACTGGCATTGCCTCTTCTTCTCCTTCCACAAAGACGTACGTTTTTGGAAGAGCCGTAATCGCACTTTCCACATCCGGAAATGTTTGGAGCGGATGAATCGATCCCAAGGCGGCACCCTTCTCTTTAAGGGGGAGTAGAGGACCCAGAGAGTGGGAACCGCTTGTATGAAAGAATATCTTTCCTTTAAGGTTTAAAAACGAATCGGATATAGCTTTTGCAACGACACTTATGTTTTTGTCCTGGGTCGTAATACCGATTACATCACAGGCTTGAACAATTTCGAAGTTGTCGGTAGTGTATACTAAAGACTCGCCTAAATAGTTTTTCGCTAAAGCCAGAGCTTCTTCCCTCCTAGAAGAGACCCCGTAAAGATCTATTCCTTTACTTTTTAAAACGTAACTAATCGAAATCCCAACTTTTCCTGCTCCAATTATTCCGAGTCTCACAGTTAATCCTTTTTCTTTTGCAATTCAAGAGCTTCAAAAGGTAAAGTAAAAATGTTTTTCAAGATGTCGTAGATCTTTCCAGGTACCGTTCTTACAAGGTCTATACTCACTTCCGGATCCGAAATTTTTCCCCGCACAGAGTAATCGACGCTCAAAAATCCTTTTTCTTTGCCTCTAAGTAAATTCCTTATGATGGGTATCTTATCCAATGTTTTTTCGAAAGCAACAAGGGGTGATACCGAGATGTTACCTTTCATTTGACCGTTTCCCATATCTATCTCAAGGCGGGAAGACATGATAAGAGATGGGCTATCGATTGCAAAATTCTGGGTGGAAAGTTTTCCATCCTTTATCGAGAAGGAACCGCCCATTCTATTATAAGCGAGACCTTGCCTTGTAAGGTCGATCTTTAGTCTCACAATCTGGTAAACATTTAGAAGCTCCAAAACCTTTGCGATTAAGTTCCACTTTTTTATTACGCCTTTTTTGCTTATCGCCAAAACCTCTCCTTTAAGATTCTTTCTCATCTCATCTAAATCGTCTCCTTCTGTTTTGAATTTCGCCCATATATCTGCCTTCCCTTCCACCTGATAATGGTGTTTTAGGTGGGAAGTCATCCGTGAGAGGCTAAATCCCTTGAGATTAAATTTTCCTTCAAAGACCGGTTTTGGCTTTTGTAGCTTAAATGAGTTTTCCGTTATGAATTCTCCTGCAAATAGATCTGGGCAGTAACCCCTTATGTAAAAATGGGCTCCGTTTTTTTTGAGAAATAGCGAGCTATCCGCGAACCCAAGATCTCTATATACGATTTGCCCAAATGAAAGATCCAAAAACAGTTTTGTTCTCCAGATAAGTGTATCCTCTTCGATTAGTGGAATCCGTGATTTTCCGTCACCCCTTTTAAAATCCGATATGTCCAACTTATCAAACCGCAAAACACCGGATATAACTGGCTCTCTCACACCCTCCAATTTTAGATCCGCTTCTTTCAAGGAGGAATTACCAATCCTTGCCCGTAGGACCCTTACATGCATCTTTTCCCCTTCAAAATCCATTCGGAGATCTATGTTCCTAATTGGAGGATCGAAATATGGAAGTTTTAAAAACCCATCCTTGACCTCAAGGAAACCTTTGATAAAAGGTAGCTTATCCAAACTGAAACGAAAATCAGTCATACTAATCTTTCCTTTTAAGCTTCCCGCATCAGAAATCTCAGGAACGTTAAAAAGACGGGCTATCTTTTCCAAATCTTTAGCTTCCAAAGAAAAATCGCAGTCCATTGCATGAGGATCTCCCCGGCCGAGACCCTCAATCCGAAGCCCACCCAGTGTGAATAGTAAGTGTTTCACCTCTACTAATTTTCCACGTTTTAGAAGCTCTAAGGACAGATTTGCTGGAAAACCTTCCTTCTTTTCAAATATTTTGGACACAGATAATGAAAGCTTTGTAAAATCAAAGCCCCCCTTTATTCTCAACCTCCCATTGGACATACTAACATTCACGTTTATTTTTGAAATGCCACCAATGCTAAAAGGAAGAGTCCTAAACGACGTAATTGTCGGTGCCGAAATAGCCCCTTCTACGTGGAGATCGAATTCGTTCTTTCCCTTTATAAGTCCGGTTAATCTCAGCACAGTTCCATTGTGGGCCAGATAGATAGGTAAACACTCAAATCCATGATCGGTAAATCTGAACTTTCCCTCCACGTTTACGGGAACCCCATTAAATATGAGATTACCACCCTCAATTTGGCCAATGAGATCGTACTTTATGCCAGTTAATTCGTCCCAAAAAAAGTGTAAGGTTCCTTTCGATCTTCCTTTTGCAACCTTTATATTCTCATTATGAATGAAGCTAGAAAGATCCTTAAGGTTCGCAAAAAAAGAGCCTTCCATTATCAGGCTCTTTTTTCCGCTAAGCTCAAATCTACCGTTTACCTTATCGAGAAAGCTTGACTTGTACTGCCCCGAGATCCCAGAAAAGGCAAGGTTTTTTCCATCGATTGTCAAATCGCCAGTCACATTCGTGAATAGGAATCTTCCAAAAGATACGGAAGTTCCATCCAGTGCTAACTTTGCGGAAATTGGTTGCCCTGAAAGATACGTGAGGTCATCTACTTTAACCTTTCCACCCCAAATGTAATTCCAAGGACTATAGCCGGTTAGGCTTTCCACAGCTACAACATCTTTAAGCTTTTGAATCTCTATGAAGTTTGTAGAGATTTTTAAGCGCTTCAAATATCTCTTTTTCAGATCCATTTCTAGTTTTATCCCTACACCATCCGAATTTGAAAGGGAAACTGTAAGATCCGAAGCATAAGGTTCCACTTTGAGCCTATACGAACCCTGTGCATCGATAAGACGATATGGTACTTTTAAGAAACTTACACTTATTGAGCCGTCTGCCAAAACAAAAAAACCTTCTGTTTCGAGTCTCGACCCCTTATAAACCACACCTCCTCGAAGATCGGCACTTCCATCTACCGCCTGGTCGATTCTGAAGAGTTTTAAGTTCTTTACTTCGTATGTACCATCTCTGATCTCTATCTTTTCCCCAAAATGCCCTTTGGCGTTTATCTTTGCTTCTGAAAAATAGGGTTCCATTCTTATACGCATAGATAGACCAAAGGCCCGTCCGCGAACCAAATTTTCGAGCCTCAAATCTTCAACGCAAAATTCGTACTTTCCGATCTTAAAACTTCCCTGAAACGCCTCTAAGTTTTCTATGGGAGGAAAGGATGTTTTGGCCTTTCCGTTTGGTTTCACCGAGATCTCAAAATCGGAAAGGGAAATATTTTTTAACCAGATGCCTTTTTCGAGGTCTATGAGGAGCTTCGATTTCCCAATATATCCATCAATTGGCCCTGTAAGCTTTGCCCCATCGATTTCGACGAGTAATTCCCAGGGTCTGAATCTCAAATTGACATTTGAAGGTTCAAGGTTTATGCTTGTAACTTTTCTAAAAAGGTACGTAAAGACCTGAAGGAAGTTCGATTTCAAGTAGAGAAATCCAATGACGAAAAGCGAAACAATGAAAATGATTGCTAAAAGCTTTTTCATCAGATTGCTCGGGCAAGTGCGAAAACGCAAACTGTGTCAGCTCCGGCAAGCTTGACTACCTTTGAAGCTTCCATAAGAGTAGATCCTGTTGTGAAAAGATCATCGACGATCAGTATCTTTTTTCCTTTAAAGTAACTTCCGTTTCTTATTTTGAATGCACCCTTTACGTTCTTTTCCCTTTCTTTTTTTGAAAGACTTGACTGGTCCATAGTTTCTTTACTCTTAATCAGATGGCCGCAAAGGATAGGGATCCTCGTTATGCGGGATATTTCCTGAGCAATTATGTATGCTTGATTGAAACCTCTCTCTTTTCTCTTTTTTTCTGTAACCGGAATAGGAACTATATAATCGAACTTCAAACCCATCCCCAAAATCCTTCTTTCCGAAAGCCTTACGAGAATCCTTCCAGCTCTTTTTCTTCCTTCAAATTTAAAAGCACAGAGAGCATTCTTCACAGGTCCCGTGTAATAGTACAGAAAAAAACCTGCGGAGTAATTTCTTTCTTGCTCTAAACATTCTCCACAAAGAGAAAGCTTTCCAATTAACCTGCCGCAGAGAAAACACGAAAGATGAGGCTCCACAAAAGATAAACTTTTACTACAATCCTCGCAGAATACTTTTCCGTCCCGACCACAGCCAGCGCAGGTTTCCGGAAAAACTAAATGCAAAACGGACTTTAATGAATCAAGCACCGAACTTATCAAGTTTTGCACTCATGGCGAGAACAAGGTTCATTAAGTTTTTGCTATAGATTGTGCCAATGCTTCCTCTCAAGCAGTTCTTCTCGTGGAACTCTAATCGATCCCTTTCACCATATCTACTGAGTATTAAGATAGGACAAGGATGCCAACTGTGTCCCTTAAGTAGACAGGGCGTAGAGTGGTCTCCGGTAATGACCATTACATCTGGTTTAAGCTCCCATATCTCTGGCACAAGCTTGTCAACTTCCTCTATCACTTTTGTTTTTTCCTCGAAGTTTCCATCTTCTCCCGCTGTGTCGGTCTCTTTTACGTGGATAAAAAAGAATTCGTAATTTCCAAAATTGTCCTTTAGCAGAGAGACGATCTCGTCCTTTGTTGTAGGATTTCCAAGGACCTCCATCCCTAGTATGCGCGATATCCCCCTGTACATCGGATAGGTGCAGATGGAGGCAGCACCCATCATATACTTCTCCTTAAAAGGTGTGAGCTTTGGCATCATGGAGAATCCCCTAAGAAGAATTCCATTCGCGGTCTTTTCATGGGACAGAACCTTTTGTGCTCTGAACAAAAATTCTTTCACGATTTTTGCAGTGAACTCAGCTTCTTTTTCTTTCGGCTGTGGATAAATATAAGGTAGTCCATCCTTGTGGGGATCAGCGTCTGTGAGTCTATCTGAAAGATCCTTACCCCTAAAAAGCACAACGAACCTGTGAGATTTTCCGGGTTTTATGATGACCTCGATCCCATCTAATTTTCTTACTTCCTCCGAAATCATAGCGCATATCCTACGAGTTTCCTCTGTGCTTAATCTTCCGGCCCTCCTGTCAATTACAATCCCGGCCTGTACGGTACAAAAATTTGCTCTTGCTGCCAAATCTCCCTCTTTAAGTTCCATGTCCAAACCTAAGGCCTCGAGTACCCCTCTTCCTATCTCATGCTTTAGTGGGTCGTAACCAAAAAGACTAAGATGAGCTGGCCCGCTTCCCGGGGTAATTCCTATCTCTACCGGGATTATCCGTCCAAGAATACCAAACTCTAATGACAAAGAATCGATATTGGGTTTTTTTGCCACCTCAAGAGGTGTCTTGTCATTATACCTTTTATCTGGAATATCGCCTAATCCATCGAGAATCAAAAAGACTATCTTTCTCTCGTTGCTGATAACCACGCTCTCTATCAAAAGGTATCGCCCCCTTCCTCCGAGTAAAGCCTTTTGAACTCCTGAGATTCCTCAAAGGCAAACTCGTCCTTTTTAACGTTTATCGTGTTCCAGGAATAACAAGTGCTGCAAAATGGGGTCCACTCTTTCTTTGGAGTGTAGCAGTTGGTACAGATGAATGGGATTAAAAGCTCACCCGATGGGTATGCCTTAAGAAAATTCTCGACGGCTTTCTTTAGTTCCCCCCTATGGACGTAAGCGTGTGCCATAGCTAGATAAAGAGCAGGGATGTTCAAGCCTTCGTAATGAAGCTGGTTTAGAACGTCCATCGCTTCCCCAATCATTTCAAGCCTCAAGCAGAGTAAAGCATAAAGAAAGGAGATCAATTTGTCT
The DNA here is from genome assembly GCA_025062045.1 of Thermodesulfobacteriota bacterium. Lineage (NCBI taxonomy): Bacteria > Pseudomonadati > Thermodesulfobacteriota > Thermodesulfobacteriota bacterium. The sequence continues at coordinate 10,798 of JANXAF010000012.1, read as the reverse complement.
TTGGGCGAGATTTCAAGAATTCTTCTGTAGATCTTTAGGATGACCCCCGGGTCGCCACGTCCGATGTAGAGATCCTCCATCTTTCTAAGAAATATCACGTGACCTGTCTTACTGTAACCCCTCCCGTATACCCTTCCTGCATCATTCAGTTTACCCATTTTCTTATAAATGTCTGCAAGGAGAATGTATGCTGGTATGAAACGTTTGTCATCGCTTATCATTTCTCTAAGTTCATTAGCTAATGTTTCATACGTTGAAGGACCGTTTTTTTCGAAAGCGTCTCTTATCTTTTCAAACTTTATCCCCAAAAGATTCCTTTCCTCTTCAGGTGTTTTTAGGTGCTTTACGATCCTTCTCTGAATATTTAGAGCTTCGTCCCACCTTTTCTGCGAGACATAGATCTTTCTTAACATTTTGAGCGCCTTAAAGTTTAGCTCGTTTATTTTTAGAATTTCTTTAAGATTGGTCTCTGCCGTATATAGGTCTTTCCTTTCTACATCGAGCACTGCTTTCCTTTCGAGAAAAGCCTCTCTTTTACCAACATTCATCTCGGCAAGATTAAGTGTCTCATAGGCTTTTTCGAAGTCATTCGAGGAAGCGTACACATCTGAAAGGAATATATACGGATCTTCAAAAGCTGGATTTTTACGGATTATACGATTCGCAAGCTCAATTGCCTTATCCCTTTCGCCCTTTGAATCGTAGTATCTTGCCTTTTCCAGCATGCTCTGAACTTCTTTACGCTTTCTTTCCTCTCTTTTTTCTTTCCAACGTGTAAATGAGCGAGCAAAATCTGAAAAAAACCCAACGATTAGAGAGATGAGTAAGCCGAACAAAAATCCGACCATCACATGTGTTGCCAATGTGGCTTCAAAAGCCTTTCCTCCACCTATGTGGAATGTGACTCTATCGGGATTTAAGTAAGAGAAGTAAAGGTAGACGAGAAAAAAAAGGACAAGTAGAAGGAAAAAGAGCTTAAGCTTCATCACATTCCTTTCATCTCTATCATTCTTTGACAGTTTATACAGTAACGGGCAGTTGGGTTTACCTCAAGCCTTTTTTCATTTATTGGCTCTTCACATTCTTCACATATTCCGAATAGACCCTTTTCGATTTTGTCTAAAGCGGTATCGATATCTTTTAGAAGATTCATGTCGTTGTCACTTAAACTCATAAGAATGTCAACGTTGTACGTGTTACTTGCCGCATCTGCCATGTCTTGGATACCGTCCGTTCCAATAGAGAGGGAATCGTCCTTTAGGCGTTTCGATTTGTTTACAATGTCCTCCCTCATCTTTAGAAGCCTCTTTTTGAATGAAAGTAGCTTTTCTTTATCCATCAACGGCTCCTTTTAATTTTTTTTCTCCAGAAAACGTGTATTTTTTTGCCTCGTACCAGAGACTTTCAAGATCGTACAGTTCCCGCAGTGGCTGAAGGAAAAGGTGGACAACGACAGTTGAGAAGTCTATAACTGCCCATCTTCCGTTTTCGACACCTTCTGTGGAATAAACCTTGATTCCCATGTGCTTTGCAGACTCCAATATGTGTTCTGCAATTGTCTTTACGTGCCTTTCGTTACGACCACTGGCTATTAAAAAGTAATCAGCAATGTCTGTAAGGCCGATAAGTTCAAGTATTACTATATCCTTTGCCTTTTTTTCCTCTGCTAGCCTTCCTGCCGTTTTTGCCAGTTCGAACGCGTCCAACTATTCCTTGTAAAGCCCCCTTTCCTTTATGTATTCCTCCACCTGGGGAGGGACCAAATACTTTATGGAAATTCCTTTTTTTACGTATTCGCGGATCTTAGATGAGGAGATGTCAAGCTGCGTGACCCAAATAACGTAAGTCATATTTGACGAGACATGCCTATACGTGTTTTCGCCGAGATCGACCATTTTCTCTCTAACTTTTAAAGGAAACGATTCAAGCCCTAAGAATGTCCTCTTTGAAGGCCTTGCCATTACGATGAAGTTTGTGTGGTAGAAGAGTTCTTCGTACATGTACCATGTATCGATCTCATGGAAGGCATCTACACCTATAAGGTAATAGACCTCTCCATAGTTTTTTTTAAACTCAAAAACCGTATCCAGAGTGTAAGATATACCCCCTCTTTGGATTTCCACATCCGACACCTCGAAAGCTTCATTTCCGGTTATGGCCATCCGGACCATGTTCAACCTGTCCTCGGCCGAAGAGATTTTGAAATCTCTTTTGTGAGGCGGAATGTTCACCGGCACCATCACTACTTTTTCCAAACCGAAAGATACTCTTACTTCCTCAGCTGCTCTTAGGTGCCCAAGGTGAATAGGGTCAAAAGTTCCCCCCATTACGCCAATTTTCATCAATACCTCAGTTGTCCTTCTCCAAAGGCCACAAATTTTGTAACCGTAAGCTCCTCAAGGCCCATTGGTCCAAAAGCGTGTAGTTTGGTAGTGCTTATACCCATCTCGGCGCCAAGACCGAGCTGAAATCCGTCATTCAGTCTAGTTGAAGCATTAACGAGCACCAATGAAGAATTAACTTCCTTTATGAAGCGCCACGCACGATAGTAATCCCGAGTGATTATAGCATCGGTATGGTTAGATCCGTACTTTTTAATATGGGCTATAGCCTCATCTATGTCCTTTACCACCTTTATTGAGAGGATGAGGTCCAGATACTCCTCGTACCAGTCCGATTCTTTCGCTTCCTCAACTCCATCGAGTATGGTTCTCGTCTTTTCACATCCTTTAAGTCTGACACCGTAATTCAAAAACTTTTTTCCCATCTCAGGCAGAAAAATGGGGGCTATCTTTTCGTGAACAAGCAGAGTCTCCATGGCATTGCAAGTTGCCGGTTTCTGAACTTTGGCGTTTAGACACACCTCGTATGCCATATCGAGATCGGCGGACTCGTCCACGAATATGTGACATACACCTTTATAGTGTTTAAGCACCGGAATCTTGGACTTTTCAACTACGGTTCTTATAAGTTCTTCTCCGCCTCTAGGGATAACGAGATCTATAAACTCATCAAGGCTAAGAAGCTCATATACGTATTCTCTTTCAGGAACTTGAACCATCTGAACTATTTCCGCTTCTACTTCTTCTTCCTGGATCGCCCTTCTTATGAGGGTGTAGAGGGCATTGTTAGAATTTAAAGCCTCAGACCCACCTTTAAGTATTACAGTATTTCCACTTTTGAGACAAAGAGAAAATGCTTCAACCGTCACGTTTGGCCTTGACTCGTAAATCACAAAAATGACACCTATAGGTATCCTCATCCTTCCGACAAGTAACCCGTTCGGTCGCTTCCACATCTTTGTTATCTCGCCTACTGGATCAGGTAACGAAACTACATCATTTATACTTGCCATCATTTCTCTCAGTACCTTTTCGTCAACCCTCATCCTGTCTATTAGGCTTTTTTGAACATTAAGTCTTTTTGCAAGCTCGAGATCTTTTTGGTTCTCAGAGAAGATGTAAGATCTTTCCAGTTCGAGTAAATCCCGCAGACGGAGGAGTATTCTGTTTTTCTTTTCCGTTGAAAGGTTAGCAGAAATAAAACTTGCCTCTTTTGCTTTTTTTGCTAGCTCATATGGTTTCATAGTATCACCATGTTGTCCCTGTGGATTACTTCTTCGGTGTATTTATATCCAAGTTTTTGTTCAATCTCAATAGTTTTCAGGCCTTTTATAAGATCAATCTCGTGTGATCCGTAATTGACAATCCCTTTAGAGATAAGCACACCCTTAATATTTACAACTTCCACGCAATCTCCTCTAGAGAAATCTCCTTCCACTTTCAACACCCCCGTTGGTAGAAGGCTTTTGCCGTTTTCCTTTATAGCTTTCTCAGCGCCATCGTCTATCCATATTTTGCCTTTAGTTCTGAAAGCAAAAGCGGTCCACCATTTTTTTCTGCTAAGTTTCCTTTCTGGAAGAAAGAGTGTTCCCAATTCCTCACCTAGAACAACTCTCACTATAACCTCCTCTGTATCTCCGCTTACGATTCGAGTAGGAATGCCATAAAGGCCGGCTTTTTTTGCTGCTTCTATCTTGCTTAGCATCCCTCCAATGCTCTTTTCACTTTCCGTACCTTCCGCTATACTCCATATTCTTTCGTCTATTTTCTTCACGACCTTTACAAGATTAGCGCCTGGATACTTCTTTGGATTTTTCTCATACAGTCCATCCACATCCGAAAGGAGAAGAAGCAAATCGGCATTTACGATCTGAGCAATCGTCGCAGAAAGATTGTCGTTGTCTCCGAATTGAATCTCTCTAAACGAAAGAGCATCGTTTTCATTTACAACTGGGATTATTCCAAGTGAAAGCAAGGTATTCAAAGTATTTGTCAGGTTGAGACACCTATCTTTGTCCTTTACGTCCTCATGGGTGAGAAGGATCTGGCCGATGTGGAGGTTATGCTCTTTGAACGCATGGGAGTAAAGGCTCATGAGGATTACCTGTCCGACAGATGCTAAAGCCTGTTTTTTTCCTATTTCTTTCGGTTTTCTATTTATCCCGAGAAGTTCCATCCCGCACGCAATGGCACCGCTTGTGACGACAAGGGGATCAACGCCCATCTCTTTCACCTTTTTTATTTGACGGGCTATGTCCTTTATCTTTTGCGGATTTATCCTTCCCAACTTGTCTGTGAGAATCGAAGTTCCAACCTTTACAACAAGCCTACTTATCTTTGTCATTAAAGGTTTTTTAACTTTTCAATCAAAGTTTCGATACCAACGTTATGTAAGGCACTGGTTGTGACAGTTTCTTCGCCTATATCTTCGAAATATTTTTCGTATTTCTCCTTTTTGCTCTCATCGACAAGATCCATCTTGTTAAGGACGAGAAGCCTCTTTTTTTGAAGCAAGCTTACATCGTAGGAGGCAAGCTCCTCTTTTAAAGTTCTATAGTCTTCTTCAGGCATATCCTTTGAAAGATCGATGACCCACACTAAAAAAGATGTCCTTTCTATATGTCTTAGAAACCTAAGACCCAATCCTTTACCCAATGATGCTCCTTTTATGATTCCCGGAATATCGGCGACGACAATGGCACCATCTTCGAAATTCACAACCCCCAGTTCTGGAATAAGCGTGGTGAAAGGATAGTCGGCAATTTTCGGTCTTGCATGGGTTATTTTTGAAATTAACGTCGATTTACCCGCGTTTGGAAGTCCTATGATACCAACATCGGCAATAAGCTTTAAAACTAGTCTTAGCCGTTTTTCCTCTCCCTTTTCTCCATACTCGAATGTCTCAGGTGCCTGGTTTACGGGGCTTACAAAACGGGCATTTCCCCTTCCACCCTTACCACCTTTTGCAACTATGAATGTTTGCTTATCTTCTAATATTTCGGTTAAAAAACGGAGACCGTTTTCTTCTTCGTATATTACGGTTCCAAGGGGGACTTTAATTACAGTATCCTTTCCATCTCTTCCTTTTTTATTGTTTCCTGAACCGTGAGATCCATTTTGTGCCCGGTAGATTCTACGGTACTTGAAATCAAGAAGACTAGTTAAGTTTCTATCGCCTTCTATGACTACGTTTCCACCTCTTCCGCCGTCTCCGCCATCGGGTCCGCCTTTTGGTACGTATTTTTCTCTCCTAAAACTCACGCAGCCGCGACCGCCATCCCCCGCCTTGACATAGATTCGTGCCTCATCGACAAACTTCATTTGATAGGATTTACGATTGCCACCTTCCTATCTTTTGTCTCCTGGAATGTAAGAATTCCATCGACTAAAGCGAAAAGCGTATGATCCTTTCCGCAGCCAACGTTTCTACCGGGGTGAATCTTTGTTCCCCTTTGTCTCACGATGATCTGACCAGCTCTTACGAATTGATTGCCGAAGATCTTTACACCCAGTCTCTGACCCCTACTGTCTCTTCCATTTCTTGAGCTTCCACCAGCCTTTTTATGAGCCATGTTCTCCCTCCAAACTGATCTTTTCTATCAAAAGCTCTGTGTAATGCTGGCGATGGCCAATCTTTTTCTTGTAGTCCTTTCTCCTTTTGTACTTGAAGACTATGATCTTCTTCGCACGCCCGTGGGAAAGAACCTTTGCCTTAACGGCTGCGCCTTGAACAAAGGGCGTGCCAGTATAGGCCTTTTCGCCGTTACTTACAAAGAGAACCTCCCTTATCTCGATAACATCATTTTCTGGAAAGGGAAGCTTTTCCACTTTCAATTTTTGTCCTTCCACAACTTTATACTGCTTTCCTCCTGTCTCGATTATAGCGTACATTTCCTTCTCCTTTTCGGCCTATTTAAAGCCACATATATTACGATAACTCCTATCCGAAGTCAAATTCGCACAAAACTTACCTAGAAGACCAACTCTCACATTTTATGTAATTCTTAATCTAAAGGGATCCGAAATAGAGTTTCTTTGCCAATGAGATTAATATTTTGCCAAAATGTGATATTATAGTCTTTGGTGACAAGAAAGCCTAAAGGTTCTCGTTTTTTCGTTGTTTTACTTTGCTTTTTTGGATTATCTTTTTCACATTCACAAGACGTCCTACTTAATGGTCTCCACAATTCCTCAGAAAAAAAGGGTAGGGTAGCAACGAGGGAAACGAAGAATCCTTCCTTAGTAGGTTCAGCAATTAAGCTTGAAAAAGCAGAAGAGAATTTGTCCACGAAAACAATAGTCTCAAACTCCTTCCAATGGAATGCGGATTCAAAAAGTCTAGAAACGCAATTTGGGTACGCAAATGAGTTTGTCCCTGAAAATAAAGAGGGTTCAAACCAAAACAACAAAAAACTCGCCCAATACTGGTTTTCTTTGGGTCTTTATCTGGCAAGATCCGGGCTTTTGAAAGAGGCCATAAAGGCTTACCAGGAGTCCATAAAGATATACCCAGAATATTACCAAGCTTACAATAACATGGGGATATGTTACCGAAAACTGAACCTCTATGATGAGGCAATAACGGCCTACATGCATGCGATAAAGATCAAACCCGACTATGCCGAGGCTTACTATAACTGTGGAATCGCATACGCCCAACTTGGCAAGATGTCTGAAGCACGCTTTGCGTATGAGAAGGCAATTGAATTTAAGCCTGATTATCCAGAGGCATATCTAAACCTCGGTCTTCTTTTGGCAAACCACGGCCTCTACGATGAGGCTATAAGCAAATATGACAAAGCTATAAAGCTTAAGCCAGATTTTCCCGAGGCTTACTACAATTTTGGCATAATAAAGGCATCCCTTGGTTTGTACAAAGAGGCAATTGAGGCGTATAAAAAAGCAATAAAGCTTAAACCTGATTTTGCAGAGGCCTACAATAACATGGGTAATGCGTATGCTGCTTTGGGAATGACAAGTGAAGAAATAAATTCGTACAAAACCGCAATACTCTTGAAACCTGACTTTGCCGAGGCCTATTACAATCTGGGCTTAGCATATCTGTCATTAGGTGATAAAATCTCTGCTCTAAAACAATACGAAATTTTGAAGAGCCTTGATCAGGACAAGGCTCTGGATCTCTATTGGATAATACGTAGAGTAGACCAGGAAGAAGAGAAGCTAAAAGACTAGAATTCCTTATATACTTCTGGAATCTGCCAATTAACCCAAATTAATACCGTCTTTCGTATTTTGTCCCCTCGCACACCTCTTTTATCTCTTCTTTTACTAACTTACCATCCTGCCAAATTCTCTCCTGTATCTTTGTACATTTGGTCGATGCGTCGTATCCTACGGGATCAGCCCTGTAGATTGTTCTACCATCCTCTGTTCTGTATTCAACAGGTCTTCCCGATGCGTGTGCTTCTTTTGCAGCCCTCGCAGATATCTCAGTGATTGTAGCTCCCGCAACAGCTCCAAGTGCACCGCCTATTACCCCACCCCGCCACGGATTCTCTCTATCAAGCAAGGCGCCGGCTATTCCACCTAGTACCGCTCCCACAGCCCCACCCTCGTAAGTGCGCTGGGATGTTGGCCGAACGGTCTCGCACGCATTTAACACCAAAAGACAAAGACTCGCAAAAAGCAAATGCTTAATAGTCTTCATACTTCCCTCCTATTGCTATGGGTTTTGGAGCTTTGCAGATCTTGGATTTCTTTACCCGAAGTAGAAAAAAACATTCAAGATCTACTAGGTGATAGCTTACACCGAAGAAGACTTTATTTTCCAGCAGTTTTTCTTGGCCATTTTCTGTCCTTATCTATTCGGAGCTAAAGTCCACAACGTTTAATAAAAAAGCTCCCTTACTCTAGATTCGAGGCCCCCAACCGGTCGATCTTCCCTAGAACGCATTTTTCGTACGCAAAAAAAGATCTGGCAGAATGTTTGTAAAGATACATCGAATAACCTTTTCCTTCAGGGAAGGGGATTTGAATACCAAAGTCTTCTATAGGCTAACTCGATTTCTCCATCTGGCAATCTTTCGCTTTTTAGTAGTTCTGTCCTTCTTTTTTTCCATTCCTTTGCTTCCTCTTCGCTTATGACAAACCGTTTTCTGATGTCCATCTTTCCTTTGAGAATAGAGGACCAGGAAGGAAAATATACTACCCCTCTTTTTTCGGTCCAAGAATAAGGATTTGTAAGCTGGTGCTCTAATCTATATCCTGGCTCTACTTTCCGGAGTACTTCATTCGCCATCCGAACTGTCCCTGTATGAAGGGCAATCAAGGTATCCAAATCGGCATATCCTCCAGCGAGCACCCATGTGACGGGAATGCCCAAAGATCGACATAGGGCAAAAACAAAGGCATCCCTAAGTTCGAGGGCTTTCTTTGTTATGGATGCACAATCGAAAGGATCCATCCCTGCCTGGTAAAGGACAATATCTGGTTTCTGAAGTAGAATCAATTCGGGTACTATCTTTGCGATCACGGCAAGGTAATGTGTATCCCTTTGTTTTCCGACCTCGAAGGCCGAATGCTGAACTTGAATAACGTGATTGTTTGTCGAAGCCGGAGGTCCTCCCATGTGACTTCCGAATATTGTAACATTCCATATCTCCGGATCGCCGATGATACACTCCGCCGTACCGTCCCCTTCATGGTGATCGAGATCGAGGATCATTACTTTTTTCGCATCTCCCTCTCGGATTAGTTTTCTGGCCACAACTACTAGGCCGTTAATTGTGCAAAAACCTCCACCCCTGTTGATAGTCGCGTGGTGGTAGCCGTGGCCTAAATTAGCAGTGATGGTTCTCTTTTTTAGGGCAGTCCGGGCAGCCTCATAAAGTCCACCTACGTTTAAAAGCCAACCCCTTGCAATGTTTTCGTTCCAGACTGGAAGACCCTGGGAGGTGGCAAGATGAAAGGGGTCTCCAGTAAAAAGAGCTTTTAAATATCGATCTGTGTGAACTTCGCGCAGACTTTCGAGGTCGATTGGCGGTGCAGGTGGTTTTCTTCCTATAACTTGAGGATGATCGGTGTGAATTTGCTCGGGTCTTACAAGCCGATTTCGCAAAATCGCTTCAAAAATGAGAGGCATCTTTGTAGGTCCCATCAACGCAGACATTCCTTGCCTAGGCCCGACAATTCCTCCAGGATACCCTGTGTGATACCATATCTCTTGCTCAGCCTGGCTAAAAGAAGGGCGGGATTCAGAAACAAAGAAAAGGAACAGAAAAAATAGGAAGAAAAAATGAAAAGTTCGAGGATTGATCATCTTCTTAGAGAAGGTAGGGCTCCCATTGAGCTAAAGTTGCTTTTATATAGCCGGAAGGTGGATTCGTCACAATGCGGTTGTGACCGGGAAGGAGAATATCCACGTCAAGTTTCGAAAGACGCCTAAGCGACTCATGTAAGGCATGTCTATCTGCACTGAAGAGATCGAAACGACCGATGGCATAGTCAGCATAGATCACATCTCCAGAAATTAGAACCCTTTGAGAGGGACAATATAGGCCGATACTACCTGCCGAATGACCAGGGATGTGAAGTACTTGCCAAGACATCCCACCGATATTTAAGACTTCTCCCTCCTTAAGTTTCTTATGGATCTTCATGCGGAAGGCACCCTCTTTTATCCCGTACTGTGCCTGACACATCTGCCTAAACATTTCCATGCCGTAAATTAATCGCTCGTCCCCTTGTTCCATAAGCTCACTTTCTATTTCATGAACCCAAAGCTCAGCCCATGGAATTTTTTCTTTAATCTCAGTTATAGCACTTAAATGGTCGAAATGGGTATGGGTCAAGATTATCCTCTTTATATCTTCGAGCGCGACTCCCATCTTTCTAATGGAATCAAGTTTATACTTCGCTTTACCTATAAGGCCCGGATCAATGAGACAAAGATCTTTCGAAGTTGGATATCCGATGATATAAGTGTGAGCATCCGGTATCATTTCGTCTTTGCCTGGAACGAAGTATACTCCTTCAATTACTTTAGGCACGCATTCCTCCTTTCCTTTGTGATGCTTTTCTCATAACCCAATAGGCCAACGAAGTCAATCTGGGTTGAAGGTTCTAGTCTTAAGCATAAAATAGACTGAGCATAAAATAGACTGAAAGAACCAGAGTCATCACACCTTGCCTATATGCTCTCGTACAAGCTTTCCTGACTTAAAGTAGGGTATAGACAGAATACGGACGTTTCAGTAAAAAATCCCTAGACCCATCTGCAATGAAATTTTAGAAAGCTTCGTGGCATACCTGACACCTTCAAGCCTACTGTTTTTTTTCCTTATGAAGTAATTACTCTACAGAAGATAATCATCAACCGTATAGAGAGTTTCCAAACAGGAACTGCACAAAAATAACCACAAAGGGTCAGTCCATCCGCACAATAGATGCGATCTTACAGAGTATCTTGACGAGATAATATAACAACCCTTCGATTA
>JANXAF010000011.1 GCA_025062045.1 Thermodesulfobacteriota bacterium | reverse complement strand
AACGAAGAGATTTTAAACTCAGATGCACTTCGGAGGATATGGGATTCGATAAGGAAAAAGTTCAATCTTGACAAAAGCTTCAGGTCATATGACGCAACGAGACATCCCTTCGCAAGTAATCTAATAAATCAGAACGTGCCTATTTCAAAGTGTCAAAACTTCTGGGACAGACCAATATTAAAACAACCGAAAGATACGCCCATGTCGATATAAACAGTTTGAAAGCTGATTTAAATAAAGTTTCAATTTTGCAGTTCAAAAAGGAAAAAGAAAAAAACTGAAAAGCAGTCTCGTTAAAAAAAAATTCCTTACAAAACATTTCTATACAATTTTCTATCCACAAGGACATGGTAAATCCGATTTTTTATCTGGGGACAGTTTGGGGACAGTTTTTTAGGGGGGTTCGAAAACGAAATCTAATAATTTCAATAACTTACATGGTGGAGGCGGCGGGAATCGAACCCGCGTCCAGAAAAGAGGAGACATAAGAGACTACATGCTTAGTCAGTGTTTTAGTCTCGGATAGGGAAACACCCACTGACAGGTTTTTCCCTTCCAAAGCCTATCTTTTTTCGCCAGTCCGTATAGGCGTCTGGACTGGCTATCCTGCTTGGTTTACACCACTCTGGACTTAAAGCAGGAGGAAAGTCCAGGTGATGTGGCCGCATTAAGCGGCCATCGCATACTCGTAAGAGTCTGCGGTTATGTTTATCTCTGCCTAAATACGGGAAGGCAGAAACCCGGCATGCCTCTCTGCCCCCTTCTTCCCTGTCGAAACCTGTCGCCCCCATTTTGTACATCATAAGTATTTTCTCTCCAACTCCTCGATCCTTTTTTCGTCTCTTTTCTTTATTGCTTCCCGTTTATCGTATTTTGATTTTCCTTTAGCCAAAGCTAATTCCACTTTAGCCCTATTGTTCTTGTCAAAGTATATGGAAAGGGGAACAAGTGTGTATCCCCTTTCTTTAACCTTCCCTAGAAGCTTCATAATTTCTCTTTTGTGCATAAGCAGCTTTCTTTCTCTTTCGGGATCGTGGTTATTCACATTCCCATATGAATACGGACTTATGTGCGAATTTATGAGGAAAATCTCACCATTTCTTATCTTCGCGTAGCTGTCCTTTATGTTCGCCCTCCCCTCTCTTAGGGCCTTCACTTCTGTACCTTTAAGTACTATACCGGCCTCATAAGTCTCTAATATTTCATAATCGTGTCTTGCTTTTCTATTCATGCAAACGACTTTCATGGACTAATTATAACACATAATGGAGACTTTTTCAGGTATGGGCTATGGGCAACCTAATAATGAACCTGGTCCCCTTAGGATGATTATCTTTTACCTCGATTGAACCGTGGTGTTCGAGAACGATTGAATTTACTATGGCAAGGCCAAGGCCCGTTCCTTCCTTGTCTTTTGTGAAATAGGGATCAAAAATTCTCGGCTTATCTTCATCCGCTATGCCTTTACCATTGTCAGCGACTTCCAGGGTTATATAACCGGATTCGGTGTCCTTATGCGTCCTAATCTCGATGATTCCTTCCTCACTGTCTATGGCTTTTAACGAATTCGTTACGAGATTTAGAAGTACCCTCTTTATCCCTTCTCTGTCGCAAAAAACTGGCGGTATTTCTCCTTTTTCAAATTTTATTAAAACATTAGGGACTACGTTTTTGTATAAATCTATTGCCTCTTCAACGATCCCGTTTAAATCTTCCTCTTTCTTTGAAGCTGGATAAGGAGCAATTCTTGTAAGATCGTTAACTATTCCCTTTATAACATCGGCGGAGTTGATTATGACCCTTGTGGACTCATCCAGTACCTCCTTATCCTTTCCTGAAAGCGACTTTAGAAACTTGCGCCTCAGCCTTTCTGCTGAAAGCAAAATCGGTGTTAGAGGATTCTTTATCTCGTGAGTGAGCTTCTTTGCCACTTCTTGCCAGAGAGAGAGTCTTTCGGCTTGGATAACGTGAGTTATATCATCAATTGCTATGATGAATCCCTCGGGCGACCCTTGATCTCCACATAGGGCAGTGATAGACGCTCTGACGTGCGTCACTTTATTTTTGAGATTGAGTTTTAAGTCCCTCATTACGGTTTTTCCACTTTCTCTCTTTAGCTCTCTTAGAAAAAGCCTAACGAATGGCCTCAAATCCTCACCCACTATTTGCATAATGGGTCTATTCTTCCAACTTTCCCCTTCAACACCCAGAATGCTTTTGGCAGCTCTGTTTAATAGCAGAACGTTTCCGTTCCTATCTGTACTTATGATACCGGTTGCCACGTTATCGAGGATAACCTCCATGTATCTCCTCTTTTCTTCTAGTTCGTCGGTAACTATTTTGAGCTGCCTCGCCATGGCGTTGAAAGCGGAGACCAGAGTACCGATCTCGTCTTTCGTTTTGTCCTCAAGATTTATGTCGAATTTGCCCTTGGCAATTATTGAAGCTCCCTCCTTGACCCGTTCAATAGGAACACTTATAGCTGTTGCGAGCTTCATGCCTACCCAGATTGAAAAAAATACGGTTATAATCGTGACGATAGAAAGCGGTATAAAAAAGCTGTACTTTACAAGTTTCTTATAGGCCCTCGATTTTTTGAATTCCTTCTGGAAAACTGTCATCTCCTTGAACTTCTCAGATGCCCGAATCTTCGAAGATTCTCCTAAAAATATGGCGAGTTCCAATGTGTCATTTTTCGACCGGATTCCATCTCCGGCTACATGAACCTCCCCTTTTTCGTCTTTTAAAACGTATCTAGCTTTGTTCTCTCTTCCCTTTAATTCAGCCATGTTTCGTACAAGGCTTTCCTCAATATTTGGCGGAAAGTTTCCACATATTTTTTTTCCATCCCCATCGACAACCAGAAAGTAATCGAAGGCCCCTTTCTTTTTCTCCTCCCTAAGAACGCTTTCTATGAGAGAGGTATTTAGAGGACTATTTTTCTCGTAAGATGCTTTTAGATACTTTAATACCCTTTCTTGCCTTTCAAAAATTTCTTCTTTGTATGTTTCGTAAACTTCATACGCGGAGTCAATGGCGTCTTCAATTTTCTGCCCGAACCACTTGTCCATACTCACCTGAAAAAATCCCGACGCCAGTACGAATAAGGTAAAGGAGGGAACAATCGAAATGAAAAGAAGGGTAGAGATGAGCTTTAGTTTCAGGCCGGAGCCCCATATGCCTCTTTTCTTTTCGATGTACGCCTTCATGAACGTTCTAGTTATGAGAAAGACAAGTAGAAGAATAAGGAGCAGATTTACATTAAGGAGTACCAGAACGAGTTTATTCTCCTCCACAGGGAGGAATTTTTTAAAATAGGGAAGCTGTGTCTCAAGGTAAAAGAGGGCAACAAATGCAATAGCGAAAAAAATAGCGGCCTTGAGTCCTTTTTTTCCTCTCATTTTATAATTACAAAGCTTATCTGTCTTTTGTCTTTGTCTCCCCGTCTATGCGAATAAAACGTGTCGGAGTTGCAAAAAGTGCAAAGATCTATAACCTCGATTTTGCTTACGCCCACTCTTGAAAGGAGAAAAATGTTTAACTTCCTAAGATCGAGATAGATCCTTCCTCCAAAGAAACTGAAATAGTCTTTATAACCGAACTCATTCAAAAAGAGTGAGAAGACCTCATCTCCTACGTTGTAGCAACATCTTCCAATGGAGGGTCCAACTACTGCGTATAGGTCTTTCGGTTCTGAACCCAGATCCTCCATAACTTTTACCGTCTTTTCAGCTATTCTCTTTAGGGTACCCTTATAACCGGCATGTATCACTGCAGCAATTTCATGCTTAGGATCCATAAGAACGATTGGGCAACAGTCCGCACTCTTTACTAAAGCCGCAACGTTTCTTTCAAGTACGACAAGCGCGTCTCCGGTTTGGGGGTTTTCCCCGTTTTTTATGATGTTTATCCGATCTGAGTGTTCCTGATTCATAACTACGAACCTTTTAAGCGAAAATACCTCAAGAAAAAAACTCGCATCTTTCGGGTCTTTTAGATCCGGTCCTCTTTTTGTGAAAAATCCATAAACAAAATGAGGACTAAGTTCGCAGGGTACGCTTAGATACTCCCACGGACCGGCATTAAAGGAGGAATAACTCATCTTTCGACCTTTTGCATATGTATTCTAACAAACTCCTTTATATCTTCTGGCTCTGGGGCAATCACTGATATTAACTTTTCCGTATATGGGTGTAAAAACTCAAGGCTAAATGCGTGAAGCAGAGGTCTCTCGGCAAGACCTTTTATCTTTTTCCCGTATACGCTGTCTCCTACGATTGGATGGCCGATCGAGGCGAAATGTACCCGTATCTGGTGAGTTCTCCCCGTATGAGGATACACTTCCACATAGCTATAACTTCCAAGGGGCTCGAGTAGTCTATACTCCGTCAATGCCTCTTTCCCACCCGTTTTCAAAACAGCCATTTTCTTCCTTTCTTTTGGATGGCGGCCTATGTTTCCCTCTATAACTCCTCTCTCATTTTTTAGCGAGCCCCAGACGATTGCTCTATAAACCTTCTTTACCTTTCTCTCTTTGAACATCTGCGAGAGCCTCTCCTGAACTTTGAAGTTTTTTGCTACAAGGATCACACCGGTTGTGTCTTTATCTAGCCTATGGACTATTCCCGGCCTTATGTTTTCCCCGGAGCAGAAAGGAACGGACAAACCAAGATAACCCATTATGGCATTGACAAGTGTGCCATTTTTGTGCCCAAAGGAGGGGTGGACAACCATGCCTTTGGGTTTATTTATTAGCATTAAAAACTCATCCTCGTAGAGTATGTGGAGGGGAATGTTTTGAGGTTCCAGTGCGGGTAAAGGTCCTTCGGGGATCTCGCCTTCAATGACCAAGTTCTTTTTGATTATTAGCGAAGGCTTTGCCTTTCTATCTCTTATCCTCACGTAGCCGGAATCTATCATGTGCTTAACTTTGGACCTTGTAAGAGAAAGCTTTTGGGAGAGAAAAACATCGAGCCTTAACCCGTCCGTATCTGCTTCTATTATGAACTTCTCACCCATCTTTTTCGTATCTTTTTAGCACCTCCACTATCTCGGAGACGAGTAAGGTATCTTCCTCTTCCTGAACCGTTCTCATATCGAAGATCAACTTCTCTTTTTCTATCCTTGCAACAATAGGCGTCTCTAAGCTCCTTATTGCCTCGTACAACACATTAACGCCTATTTTTTTGGGTGTTACGGAGAATCCTACAGATGGAATCTTAACTTCAGGAAGGGAACCCCCTCCAACTTCGGAATAGACTTCCTCTACCCTTAACTCCGCCGTGGGATAAGCGCTTTTTATACCCCTTATTACCTTTTTTACCCTTTTTTTTAGCAGATTAAGATCGTATGTGATCATTCTTAGCGTTGGAATTTCATTTTTTGCGGTATTTTCGTCAAGATAGAGATAGAGTGTTGCCTCCAGGGCGGCAAGGGTCATTTTATCGGGTCTAAGCGCTCTTATGAGCGGGTTTTTTTTCATTCTTTCGATGTACTCTTTTTTTCCGATGATGACCCCCGCTTGCGGTCCGCCAAGAAGTTTGTCCCCACTGAACGAGATAACGCTTATACCTTTTTTTGCCTCTTCAATCACATTAGGCTCGGAATTCTCTGAGAAAACGTTAATTGAAGATAAAAGTCCGCTTCCCGTATCGTAGTAGAAGGGGATACCGTACTTATCTGAGAGTAACTTTAGATCTTCGCTCTTTACGGTCTCCGTGAAGCCTTTTATCACGAAATTGCTCGTGTGTACCTTCATGATGAGAGCTGTATCAGGAGATATAGCATCTTCGTAATCTTTAAGACGGGTCCTGTTAGTTGTTCCAACTTCTTTTATTCTGGCCCCGCTTCTTTTCATAACGTCAGGTATCCTAAAAGAGCCTCCTATTTCCACAAGCTCACCTCTTGAGACTATTACTTCTCTATTTTCCGCCAAAGTATTGAGCACAAGATAAACAGCTGCTGCGTTATTATTAACGATAACTGCATCTTCTACACCTGTTAGCGTTTTTAGAATATGTGAGCAGTGTTCGTATCTATCTCCCCTTCTACCCTCTTTGAGATCATACTCTAGATTTGTGTAATACCTGGAGGTACGAATCAGAGCCTCAACCGCTTTTTCCGCAAGAAGGGATCTACCCAGATTCGTATGCACAATTATACCTGTTGCGTTGATAACTCTTTTAAGTCCAAATGATAAAATTCCTTTAAGCCTTTTTTCCGTTTCTGATAAGATCTCATCCGGTGTGGGAGGTAATGAGAGTTTTTCGAGTTTAATTTTCTCCCGTATCTCTGCAACTACTTCTTTTAAGACCTTCTTTGAAAGCTCAGGCGGGTAATTTCGTACTATGCGCATCCATCCTTCGTTCTTCATTAGTGTATCGATCTTTGGGATCTTCCTTAAGGCCTCTTCCTTTGAATTTTTCATCCGCTTGTATAAGTATCACAAAGGGTTTACCTTATCAATCGAAAAAGCCCTGTATTTTCTTAATCTCCCGGGAAAGGACACTCGGGGGCGGACATCCGTCCTTTGGCAACATCCACTGTTGCCCTAGCCAGAACAGTAAGGACATCGATAATAGGGACGGAAACGTCATCTTCTTTAAGGACAAGAGGGATCTCTGTACAACCCTCGATTATCGCCTGGGCCCCTTTATCTATAAGTTTTTTTACCGCTTCCAATATAAGATTTTTGGCCTTTTCATTCGCTCCTACTCTCTTTATTCCGTTTTCTCCGTAAATTGCCTCCATAACCAGTCTTTCCTGGTCAGAGGCATCTGGCGTGATGATCTTTCTTTTTAGCCTCTTTAAGGGCTCATCAAAAAGTTTCGCATTGATCGTTCCTGTTGTAGCCAAAAGCCCAAATTTCTCAAATTCCTGCTTTTTTATGTATCTTACAGTTTCCTCTATTATGCTAAGAATCGGGATTTTCACTGCCTTTTTTAAATCTGGCAAAAAGTAATGGGCGGTGACACAAGGAATCACTATGAAATCTGCCCCGGCTTTTTCGAGTAGCTTCGCACTTTCAATTAAGAACGGTAAAGGATCTTCAGCTTCCTTTTTTATCGAGAGCGTTCTATCCGGTATTTTGGGATTATTGTCTATTATGATCCTTAAATGGTCCTGATCTTTTTTCGCTCCCGTAAGTTCAAGAATTTTTGAAAAGAAATAAACTGTTGCAAAAGGCCCCATACCTCCTAGAATCCCGACTATCTTTTCTTTCATGGCAAAAAGATGCGTGCCCCTTCTAAGCGTAGAAGGGGCACCGTTTTTACCTTCCCGTTACTAGGATGTCCTCGGGTAAGCTTTCTTTCTCAGTTTTCCCAACTAAAACAGCTGCAACTGCATCATCAGTAACGTTCACGGCAGTTCGTGCCATGTCTAAAATCCTGTCTATCCCGGCAAGTAGCGCGATCCCCTCAAGAGGGATTCCAACTGAGCCGAGAACCATTCCTAACATTATTAACCCCGCTCCGGGTACCCCAGCTGTTCCGATCGAAGCAAGGAGGGCAACTATCCCTATCAAAACGTAGTGTTCAAAAGAGAGTTGGACTCCGAAGGCATTTGCCAAAAACACAGCACAGATTGCCTGATACATACCAGTCCCATCCATGTTAAGGGTCGCTCCCATAGGAAGTACGAAGCTTGTTGTCCCGTCCGATACACCAGCTGCCCTCGTCACTTTCATTGTCACAGGTAAGGTTGCAGAGCTGCTGCAGGTTGTAAAGGCAAAAAGAGGAGCCTCCTTTATCTTGTTTAAGTAACGGAAAGGTCTGATCTTGAAAAGTCTAAGGAGAACTGTATAAACACCGAAAACTTGGATGGCTGTGGCAAGATAAACAAGAAAGATCAAGTACGCATAGGGTTTTAGCACGGAAAGACCGTGGGTACCAACAGTGGAGGCCATAAGCGCAAAGACGCCTATCGGACCAAACCATAACACGTACCCCACAAGCTTATACATAGTCTCGGCAAGAGAGCTAAGAACGTTTCTTAGAGATTCTCCTTGACTTCCAGCAGCGGCCATCGACATACCCAAAACTATTGCAAAGAAGATAATAGGAAGCATATCCCCTTTTGCCAATGACTCGAACGGGTTCGTTGGAACAATCGCAAGTCCAATATCAACGAGCTTTGGAGGCGGTTTTACCTCGACTTTTTTCAACTCTCCCACAGGGAATCCGTGACCAGGGTCAGCCACTCCCGCAATAATTAATGCCACGATCATCGCTATGGCTCCGGTGAAATAGTAAAAGAAGTACGTCTTGCCGAACATCCTTCCAAATTTTCTCCCAGAGAAGGTGGAAACTCCAACAGCTAGAGTTGAAAAAACTAATGGAACGACAAGCATGCGAAGAAGATTAATAAATAGTGTTCCAAGAGGACGGATAACCGTAATTGGCTTCCCAACTATCGCTCCAACGATAATACCCAATACGAAACCTATTAGAATCCACCCTAGTACGCCTATTTTTTTCATAAGACCCCCCTGATTTTATTACTGACCTTTCGCAAATTTTACAGGGCTCATGATACATTGTCAATAATGAATAGCTTTTATCCATAACAGCCGTAGAGACGCGATTTTTTTGCCAACTTTTTCGTGCTAAAATAGCACTGAGAGGAGTTGGAATATGAAAGCCATGATTCTAGATGGAACGTACGATCTTAGGATCACGAAGAACCCTTTGAAACTCGCCGAAGTTCCTGTGCCTGAGCCACAAGATGACGAGGTTTTGATAAAAGTTTCAGCATGCGGGGTGTGCCATACAGAGATTGATGAGATTGAGGGAAGGGCCAAACCTAAAAAATTTCCAATAATTCCAGGGCACCAGATCGTTGGTAGGATTGAAAAGATTGGCAAAAAGGTAAAAAATCTAAAGGTTGGGGAAAGAGTCGGTGTGGGATGGATTAATTCTGCCTGTGGAAATTGTAAGTATTGCCTGGAAGGGAGGGAAAACCTTTGCGATTTCTTTGTAGCCACAGGTAAAGACGTAGACGGAGGATATGCTGAGTACACTAAGGTAAAGGAGGAATATGCTTTTAGAATACCCGAAACCTTTGCCGACTACGAGGCTTGTCCACTTCTTTGCGCAGGGGCCATAGGATACCGATCTCTAAGATTGGCAAATCCAAAGAACGGAGATACGATCGGTCTTATCGGCTTTGGAGCTTCGAATCATCTCGTGATCCAGATGATAACCTTTTTGTATCCCGCATCAAGGGTTTTTGTTTTTGCAAGAAGTGAAAGCGAAAGGAACTTTTCTTTGGAACTCGGAGCCTTTTGGGCAGGAGATATCGATGAAAAGCCTCCCGAAAAATTAAACGTTGCCATAGATACAACGCCAGTCTGGAGACCTGTAATATACGGACTTAAAAATCTCGCCAAAGGGGGAAGACTAGTCATAAACGCCATAAGGAAGGAGGATAAGGATAGATCCGAGCTTCTAAAATTGAGCTACGAAGAACACTTGTGGCACGAAAAGGAGATAAAGAGTGTGGCCAATGTGTCAGTAGCCGACATAAAGGAATTTTTAGACCTGGCAGATAGGATAAGGATAAAGCCAGAGTTTCAGGTATACCCATTGGTAGAAGCAAATCAAGTGATCATAGATATAGTTGAAAAAAAGATAAGGGGAGCAAAGGTTTTAGCTGTTGAATGATTTCAGTTTTTTCTTTTTCTCTGTCGCAAGTTATTTTAACTTATGTCTCTCGATCTTTTCCGAAATATGCCATTTATATTTTTTAAATGCGTCTAGCCGTAAGCATATTTAAAAGTTTGGTGCGAATGTCTTGTCAAGAAAATAGTCTTAATCTTGATTTTGTAAGTGACAAATGGTACGTTTTTTTACATGAAACTTCCAACCCAAATCCGATACGGCACAAGGGCGCTTTTTTACATGGCCTTCCAAAGGGGTGGAGGATTCACTCAGACAAAGGAGATTGCCGAGAAGGAAGGAATCCCAGCGAGATACATGGAGCAGATTTTTCAAAGGTTCAAAAAGGCAGGGATTGTGGGAAGCATGAGAGGGCCCACTGGTGGCTATTACCTTATTAAGAGACCTGAGGAAATAACGATAGGTGACATTGTCAGAGCTATCCTGGGGACAGATTTGGAACTTGTGCCCTGTGATGGAAAAAAGACGAAGAGCTCTTGTCAAAGGAAAGATAGATGTGTTGCGGCTGAAATATGGAGAACGGCATCGAACATAGTAATGGACTACTTCAATTCCATTACCCTAAAGGACATGTGTGAGAGAGCAAAGGAGATGGGGCTCGAAAGAGAAATAGAAAAAAGTCTCATATACTACATCTAGATAGCTCTTCCAGTAAGCTGAAAAATTGACCTTATGGATTCCCTTCTCCTTCTCAAGAAAAAGGCTCTCGAAAAAAAAGATTTAACCTTAGACGATGGGCTTGTCCTATATGAAGAGGGCAAAAAGAATCCCTATCTGCTTATAGCTTACGCTCGAGAGATAACCCATCATTTTAAGGGAGACTCTTTCGAGCTGTGCATGATCGTAAATGCAAAGTCAGGGCTTTGCCCTGAAGATTGCAAGTTCTGTGCTCAGTCCGTCCATTATAGTTCACCAATAGATGTATACCCCCTTATAGATAAAGAGAGGATTGTTGAAAAAGCTAAAGAGGCCCTAAAGGAGGGTGCATTCTTTTTCAGCATAGTAACAAGTGGACCAACAATCGAGAGGGACGATGAGTGGGAGACGATCCTAAGTTCAATAACCGAGATCAGTAAACTTGGGATTAAACCATGTGCATCTTTGGGCATGATAGACAAAACGCGAGCAGAAGCATTAAAAAAGGCAGGCCTTTTTCGGTACCATCACAATCTCGAAACTTCAAGGGAATACTTTAGGGAGATATGCTCGACCCATACGTACGATGATAAGTTGAAAACTATAAAGGATGTAAAAAGTGCTGGGCTTTCTGTCTGTTCTGGAGGGATAATAGGAATGGGTGAGACTATTATAGATAGGATAAAGCTTGCCATAGAGCTTAGGGAACTTGGGGTCGACTCCGTACCCATAAATATCCTCAATCCGCGACCTTTCACACCTTTAGCAAATGTCCCTCCAATTTCAGCTTTCGATGTGATTCTGACGATAGCAATATTTCGGTTCATGTTACCGGATAAGGACATAAGGTTATGTGCAGGGAAGGAACTGAGGCTTAGGCAACTTCTGCCCCTTGCGGTAGCTTCTGGCCTAAACGCAATGATGACAGGTAATTACCTCACAACCCGTGGTAGGAATCCTGCACTGGACAAGGAACTCATCGAAGACCTTGGCCTTAGACTAAAGAACACATTCTTGGAGTAGAAAGTCTAACATTCGGATAATTCCTTTTTTGAAGTTCTCCGAATGAAAGCCAAAGATCCATCTATCCTCCTTTAACTCGTCAGAGACCAAAAGAAAGGCTATTCCCTTCAACTTAAGCTCAGTGCAAGTTTTGTAGAACCGGTATGTTTCCATATCGACTGCGTAGGCTCCCCTCATCAAAAAATGTCTGATCTTCTTTTTAGTTTCCCTATATAGTTCGTCCGTACTCCAAACGCATGCTGGAATGATTCTCATTTTTTCAGTTTTTTCTTGCCACTCCATAAACCAGTTCGAATAGATCAAATGCTCATTCTCTGAAAACGACTCGGAGGTAAAATCTCCATCCCCTAAAGCACATTTTGCCATAATTGTATCTCCTATAGAGAAATCATCTACGATTGAGCCACAAAAACCGAATACTATTATCTCTTTGACTCCGAATTGAGCCAGTTCCTCTATGAGTATAGAAATGTTTGTGCCCGAAGGGTAAGACCTAGTAAAAACGGTGTCTCTTTCTGGCACTTCATAGATCTTTCTGTAAGGATACCAAAACCTGTTTAGATTTGCCTTTGTCTTTTTCTTTAAAAATTCTATCGTTCCCCTGTCGAAGGTTATTATGGCTCTTTTTTTTAGTTGGAGATGAAAAGGATTCCTCCGGGTAAATGAGCAGACCAATTCTTTCGGAGAAATAATCGGTTTTTCTTCGTCATTTGAGTTTTTCGGAAAATCTGGCTCTGAGTTTTTCATACGTAGAATAGAGGTGTTCTGAGATTACCTTAGTTTCCGCTATAACTGGCATGAAATTCGTGTCCCCAAACCATCTTGGGACAACATGTACATGGATGTGGTCTTCTAACCCTGCACCAGCTGCCCTACCTATGTTTAACCCTATATTAAGTCCCTGAGCTTTAAAATCCTCTTTGAATATTGTGCTTGCGATTTTCAATAGCCTCAAAATCTCTAAGGCTTCCTCCTCAGTTAGGTCCTCTATTAGACCCACATGCCTAATCGGTGCGATCATTACGTGTCCGCTAGAATAAGGGTATCGGTTCATGATGACGAAGGCCTTTTTTAATTTCGCCACAATGAGAGCCTTTTCTTCTTCAATCCCGTCTATACACAAGAAACACGGACTATCCGCCTTCTGAGGAGTCGTTATATACTCCACTCTCCAAGGAGCCCAAAGTCTTTCCATCTTTCAGTCCTTCATGAAGACGTATTCTTTCCAATCTTCCGGGAGGGTCCTTATGCCGGTGTGAAGCATTATCATATAAAAAGTAGTAGGTCTGGATGGTCTTTTCTTAAGTGACATTCCTGCTTCTTCTGGGAGTTTATCACCTTTTTTCATGTTGCACTCTATACAGGAGGTGACGATATTCGACCACTCAGTGATACCGCCCCTAGACTTGGGTACTATATGATCACAGGTTAGATACTTCGGTTCGAGTTTTCTTCCACAGTACTGGCACGTGTATCCATCCCTCAGGAAGATGTTCTTCCTCGAAAACTTAACGTTTCTATGGTTAGCGTTCTTCACAAACTTAAGGAGCCTTATAACAGCGGGCTGTTTCAACTCAACCGAAACCCCTTTTATGGTTCTATCGTACTCCTTCAAAACTTCCACTTTCCCCAAAAATAGCAAAGTGATAGCTTTTTTCCATGAGACTATACTTAGTGGCTCGTAGGAAGTGTTAAGAAGGAGTGTCTTGTCCATAACGTATGGAAACATAACGCTTTTTTTCGCCTTATGTCAAGTGAACGAAGCACACAAAACTTACAAATAAACCGTTCTTTTATCGAACTTCCGACCTTAAAATCTCTCGAAAGAATCTTCCAAAGCATCCATACATTAAAGCCCCTGCGAAAAGAACGTTAACAAAAATCAAAAATACGGGGTTTTTCGTCACAAACTTCGTCAAAAAGGTGAAAAACCAGATAATGATACCGCACACGAGCCCCTGAGCTAAAAAAGTAACCGTTTTTCTTTCTAAGCGGTAGCTAACCTTCCTTTTCAAAATCAAAAAGAGGATTATTGTATTTGAAAAGGAAACGATCGATGTTGCAAGGGAAATACCGAAGTTTTTATATGGGATCATAAGCAGAACGTCAAGTATGGCATTACTGACCACGCTTACGAGCCCTACAATGGCAGGTGTCTTAGTATCATGCATCGCATAGAAGATTCGAGTAAAAAGTACTGACGATCCGTAAAAAAGAAGGCCAATTGCGTAGCCTAAAAGAGCCCGTGCAGTAAGTTCAGTCTCAAAGGCTGAAAAGGCACCCCGCTCGTACAGAATTTTCACGATTTCAGTGCTTAGCCCGCACATAAGACCCAAAGAGGGAATAAGGGTAATTGTGAGTAAAATAATGGCATTATCAATGTGAGAGAAGAGCCCGTTTAAGTTTCTTTCGTGATAAAGCCTTGACACACTGGAAAAAGCAACTGTGTAAACCGGTACCGCAAAGAGACTGAAAGGAAGAATAAAGACTCTAAAAGCGTAAGCCAAAGAGGCCACATGTCCCTCGGGAAGAAATGACGCAATAAGCCTGTCTACAAAGCCGTTTATAGGTAGGATGGATGCTCCAATGAGAGCTCCGATAAAGAGTCTTTTGGCCTCCCGTAGAGAGTCGTGCGAAAAGTCAATCTTCCACGTGTACCTGATCCCATTTTTTCTAAGAAAAGGGTACTGCATGGCGACCTGTAGGAAAGAACCGAAACTCACCCCAATTGCCAAACTGTATATCCCAAATGAGCTGCTTAAAAACAAACAAAAGAGAATAAATACAACGTTCCATAGAATTCCCGAAAGTTCGGGAGCGGCAAAGTGGTCTTTGGCGTTCAGGAACGATTTTATGACAGAAAGCATCCCATGGGCCACAATAGTAGGTAGCATCAAAACGAAAAGGTTTTTGGTCAAAGCCTTAGCGGATGGGGAAAATCCAGGGGCTATAATCTTTACGATGCTTTCCGAAAAGAAAAAAGCCAAGACGGAAAATAAAAGCGTAATGAGAAGACTGATGTTTAAAAATGTAGAGTAAACGAGAGAGAATTCTTTCTCGTCTTTTAGGTATTTTGTGCAGATTGGAACGAGAATCGCACTACTCGCTCCAGTAAAGATTATTGTCTGAATAAGTTCAGGGAAGTTAAAAGCCACAATGAAAGCATCAACGAGAACCGTTGCTCCGAATACATAAGCCTGAATGGCTTCTCGAAGGTAGCCAAGGGGTCTACTTACGAGTGTGATGGCGGTTATTACGTAACCTTTTTTTAGGATGTGTTTTGCATCTTCTTCCCTCATTCTTTCCAGCCATATTCCCCTATCAGCTTCACGAAACGGCAGCCTCCGTAATTTTCTTCTTCATAATCATTCTCTCCAACCTTCGTATAAACTATTAGGTCTTGGGAAAATTCACCCCCAATAGGGATCACAAGCCTACCACCTATTTTCAACTGTTCAAGAAGGGGTTTCGGAACGTAAGGAGACGCGGCGGTAACTATAATACCGTCGAAGGGGGCGTACTCTTTCCAGCCAAGTGTACCATCCCCAATCTTAATTAGGACATTAGTGTAATTGAGCTCATCCAGAATCTTTCTTGCCCTTTTTGCAATTGATGGGATCCTCTCAATAGAGTAAACCTTTTCCGCAAGTTCAGCCAGAATGGCGGCCTGATACCCAGAGCCCGTTCCCACTTCAAGTACACTCTCATGCCCTTTAAGGTTCAGCTTCTCAGTCATAAGGGCCACAATGTATGGCTGGGAGATCGTCTGTCTTTCCCCTATCGGAAGAGGGTAATCTTCATAAGCCTGTGGCCAAAGAGCTTCATCAAGAAAGAGATGCCTTGGAACCTTCCGCATTGCCCTAATCACTCTCTCATCCTTTATCCCTCTTGCCACAATCTGTGTCTCCACCATATGTTCTCTTTTTGTTTTGAATTCGTTCGAATTTATGCGCAAAGTTCTCTCGCCCTCCTAAAGGAAGCTTCAAACGCTCTGACGATGGAGGCTTTAAAAGCTCTGTCTTCAAGTTCAAAGAGTCCTGCAATTGTTGTACCGGCAGGAGAACTTATCCTCTCCCTTAGAATCGTTGGATGCACTCTTTCGGTCCTCATAAGTCTTAACGTACCTTCTATGACTTTTTCCGATATCATTATGGCATCGTTTCTAGTAAAACCGATCTTCACACCCGCATCTATCATTGCCTCTAAAAAGAGAAGGAAAAAGGCTGGCCCGCTTCCGGAATAGGCGGTTAGTGCGTCGAACAGGTCTTCTTTTATCTCTAGAACTACTCCAAGACCTGAAAAGACTCCTTTAACGAACTCGAATTCCTCAAAACTTACGGAGTCATTCCTTGTGATTCCGATTACCCCTTCTTTCACCTTAACGCCCAGATTGGGCATTACCCTTATTACTTTTCCACTCCCTCCCAAGTAAGAAAGGATCTTCGATATAGAAACCCCTGCCATGACAGATATGATGACGTGGCTCTCTTTTATATAGGGCAAAAAATCTTCAAAGACCCCTTTTGCGTCAAAGGGCTTGACAGCAATAAGTATGTATTTTGCGTGTCTTAAAAGTTCCTCTGCTGAGAGACACTCCCTGATTCCATACTTTTCTTTCACATACTCCTTTCTCTTATCCGATATCTCCTTAAAAAGGATATTTTCTTTTTTTACGCCTATTTCAAGCAACCCACCTACTATAGCCTCTCCCATATTTCCTACACCAACTATTCCGAAACTTACCATAATTTCCTCCGGCTCAATTTATAGCACAGCCGCTTTTATTTTTAAAAAAATCTTTCAGAAATCGAA
Source organism: Thermodesulfobacteriota bacterium (assembly GCA_025062045.1). Classification (NCBI taxonomy): domain Bacteria; kingdom Pseudomonadati; phylum Thermodesulfobacteriota; species Thermodesulfobacteriota bacterium. The sequence goes on along the minus strand of JANXAF010000011.1, from coordinate 40,484 downwards.
AACCATGTCTAACTCTTCTTCTGGAACGTCAAAGACCGTTTCTGCGCCAGGAAGTCTTTCTTTTAAGAAAAACTCCGGGAGTCTGTCATCCTTCCTTGTAAAACCCGCAAGTTCGTTGAACTTCCTCTCCGTCTTTAGGACTTCCTTTCCAAGCTCAAGTAAATAGTTTTCTTCGAGAGTCCTGCCTGTGATAGCGGATACGCAATCTACAAGATGTTTTTGAAGCTCCGGACTATCCAAAAGGGGCAAAGATGCGAATAGGCACAGACCCAAAGTATCTATTGCTGCAAAATACCTCTGGAGGAAAGAAGAGATTTGACCCTGGCCAGTACTCGATGTGGGATTGTAATCGGGATTTGCCGGGCTCGGCAGAGCGTTTCCACACGTGTGATCCGCTCCCATGGGAGATGTTGCGTAAGTAACGCCAGTACCTTTAAGCACCCTCGGATCGTATGCGGCTAAAGACTGCCCCTTAACTTGGGGTATCCTTTTAACACCTAGACTTTTTCCCGTAACTAAGCATCCATTGGCAAGCATTATCCCGTCCTTCGATCCTTTTCTTATGCCTTCAAGGAGACTCAGTACTTTTTTCCCCTCTCCCCATCCGATAAAACCAGCTTCCATCGCACACCCTAAAGCCGCACCAACTTCCATGGTGTCAAGTCCTAGATCGTTAAGAAGTCTATTGATCATGGCAATTTCGTCAAGACTTCCTATCATGCAGTTTGAACCTATCATCCCTATCGTTTCGTATTCGAGTCCTGAGACTATTTCATTTCCGTTTTCGTCTGTATAGATGTTTGAACAACTGATGATACAGCCGCTCATGCACCTGTGAGTCTTTACGCCTTTCGGTCTCTCATCAAGAATCTGAGCTAAGCTCTCGCCAGATATTTTCTCAGCATATTCAAAACTCCCCATCGAATAGTTTTTAGTTGGTAATGCTCCGGCGTTGTTTATCATCATAACAAGAAGTGGTGTGCCGAAAAGTTTCAAACCTTCTGCCAGAGGATGGGAAAGGATCCCCTTCGTGAGCTGAGAAACAGCAATTTTTAGTTTTTCCTGATCCTTAACTTCAACAGGCGACGTATCGGAATCGTCTATGATTATAGCTTTCAAATTCTTGGAACCCATAACTGCGCCAAGACCACCCCTTGAAGCCATCCTTATCTTAAAGTCAGGAGTAGTGACTGCGATGCTTGAGGCCAAAAGCTGCATTTCGCCTGCTAACCCTATGCTTATTATTGAGACATTTTCTCCGTGCTCTCTTCTTAGCCTTTCTATGCAGTCGTAATTTCCAAGCCCTTTGAGCGAATGAGCCTCCGATATAAAACATCCATCTTTGTTTATTTTCACTGTCACCATTTCTTCCGACCTTCCTTCCACAATCAATGCCGAAATTCCAAGCCTTGCAAGCTTTTGAGCCGCGCTTCCTCCTGAATTTGCCTCTTTGATCGTACGTGTGAGAGGGCTTTTTGCACCAATCGAAAGTCTCCCATTATTGGGAACAAGAGTCCCTGCGAGGAGTCCATGTGCGAATATAAGCTTATTTTCGTCTCCTAGGGGGTGAGCAAGAGGAGGTACTTCATCAAGAACGATCTTTGAAGTAAGCCCCCTACCACCGAAACCTGCGTATTTTTCAGGAAGTTCTTCGTATTCTACCTTTTTCTTTGATAAATTGACGCGCAGAATTTTGCCCATAGTTACCCCCTTTTAGTTTTTTTGCAATTTTAGGAAAATTTGAAAACAAAGGGCAAGAGCCATAATTAAAACACTATCTAGCTATAAGGAAAAAGAGAAGCAGGCAACCCTATGTGTTGTTTCTCCTACGAGAATTGGCGACTCAAAGTAGCATCTTGTCTTTCTTTCAGCACATCTATCGTAATAGACGCAGCCTTTTTGGGTTCCGTTTCCGCTCCTTTTTGCAAAAAACAATCCCTTTGAGTAGTTAAGGAGCATCCTCGTGTAAGGGTGCATTGGGTTGGAAAAGACCTCTTCTTTCTTTCCTTCTTCCACGATTCTTCCGCGGAACATCACGATAACCCTGTGGGAGATAAACTTTACGACATTTAGATCGTGGGAGATGAAGATCAAGGATAGTCTTTTGGCCTCCTTTATCTTTAGAAAAAGGCTTAAAATTTGGGCTTGTATCGATACGTCCAGAGAGGAGACCGGCTCATCCGCAACGATAAGGGAAGGATTGGTGGCGAGAGCCCTCGCTATCGCTACCCTTTGTCTCTGACCGCCGCTCATCTCGTGGGGATACTTGTACAAAAAGCTTTCATCAAGTCCAACATCCTGGAGTATATCGATGACAGCGTCTTTCGCTTCCGATTTATTTTTTAACTTAAAATTCATTATCGGTTCTGAGATTATGTCGATAACCCTTTTTCTGGGGTTAAGGGAAGAATACGGATCCTGAAAGACGATCTGAATCTGTTTTCGGAAAGGTTTAAGGTCTTTTTCCTTTAGATTTAAAAGATCGAAGCCCATAAAATTTATCGATCCAGAATCTGGTCTTTCGAGTAAAAGGATACATCTAGCAAGCGTGCTTTTTCCAGAACCACTCTCGCCCACAATCCCGAGCGTATCGCCTTCTTGCAGTTCGAAAGAAACATCATCCAGAGCTTTTATTTTGGTACTCGATATGGAAAAGACAGTCTTTTTAACTTCGTAGGTCTTTTTTAGATTCCGTACAAAAAGCACCGTACCCATCTACCATCTCCCTGATTTAAAAGTTCCGGCTCCTTCCGTAAGCAGACATCTCTTGAAAAGTCACATCTTGGATGGAATTTACACCCGTGAGGTATGTTTCTTAGGTCAGGCACGCTACCTCTTATCGGTTTCAATTCTTCACCTTTTATAAGGGCTGAATTTAGAAGGCCCTGACTGTACGGATGGAGAGGATTTCTAAAGAAATCTTCTTTTTTCTGTTCCTCAACTATCCTTCCGAGATACATTATTCCTATCCTATCGCATATCTTTTCTATTAGGTGAAGATCGTGGGTTATAAAGAGCATCGCCATTTTCTCTTCTTTAACCAGGCTGAGAAGAATGCTTAGCACTTCCCACTCTGAGGCCACATCGAGGGCTGTCGTTGGCTCATCACAGATGATAAGACTTGGTCTTAAAGATATCGCAATAGCAATTAATACCCTCTGTCTCTGGCCCCCACTTAGCTGATGTGGATACTGGTGGTACCTCTTTTCGGGATTTTCGAATCCCACCCTCCTTAAAAGCTCTATCGCCCGCTCTTTAGAGGTTTTTTTGTCTAATCCTAGATGGATTTTAAGCATCTCTCCTATCTGTTCACCTACCTTTATAACAGGGTTTAGCGATGTCATGGGCTCCTGAAAGACGATGGATATCTGTCTTCCTCTTATTTTTTGTATTTCTTTCTCTTCGAGAGATAAAAGATTCTGTCCCTTGAAGATGATACTACCCGTCTTTATCTTAAATCCATCGCCAAGAAGTTTCAAAATAGAAAGTGCGGTTACTGTTTTTCCGCATCCGCTCTCCCCAACAAGTCCGTATATCTCTCCTTCGTTTATCCCAAAACTCACATCCTCTATCACATCTAAGTATCCTAAATCTGTGAGAACGCTAACTGAGAGGTTTCTGATCTCGAGTAGCATGTAGAAGACTTTATGATTTGATTATTTGGACCCTATGAATTATACTACTTGCAAAGAAAATGACAAGCCCTATCAATGCACTTTTTTAAGTCCCTTAAGAAATCGTAAAATTTGAAAGGGGTTGAAAGGATGGCAACTATGATAGAGAATGAAGGTCTTACTTTTGACGATGTTTTACTTGTTCCAGCCTATAGTAGTGTACTTCCTCATGAGGTTGATGTCTCTACTTACCTCACACGGGAAATAAAGCTGAACATTCCCTTACTCAGTGCTGCGATGGATACTGTAACCGAGGCCAAAACGGCCATATGTCTTGCCCAGGAAGGAGGAATAGGCATAATCCACAGAAACATGTCTATAGAAGAGCAAGCCCGTGAGGTAGAGAAAGTAAAAAAATCTGAAAGCGGGATGATCATAGATCCTATCACGATTTCCCCCGAACACAGAATAAGGGATGCCCTTGAACTTATGGCCCAGTACAGGATATCAGGTATCCCAGTAACAGTTGGAAAAAAGCTCGTTGGCATTATCACAAATAGGGATTTGAGATTCGAGACTAACCTCGATGAAAAGGTTGGCAACGTTATGACAAAGGATAACTTAATAACAGTAGAGGAAGGTATAAGCCTTGAAGAATCAAAGAAGATCTTACACAAACACAGGATTGAAAAGCTGCTTGTGGTCGATAAAGAGTTTAACCTTAAGGGACTAATCACAATAAAGGACATTGAGAAGATGAGAAAATATCCTAACTCCTGTAAGGACTATCTTGGAAGATTGAGAGTCGGTGCAGCAATAGGGGTTGGGAAGGAGGCTATAAGAAGAGCGGAGGCACTCCTTAGGGCCGGCTGCGATGTGATCGTCATCGATACAGCCCATGGCCATTCAAAGAACGTTATAGACACTATACGGGAGTTGAAAAGCTCCTTCCCAAACGCGCAGGTCATTGCCGGGAACATAGCAACTCAAGAGGCATGCGAAGATCTTATCAAGGCGGGGTGCGACGCAGTAAAAGTCGGGGTCGGTCCCGGATCCATATGCACAACGAGGGTAATTGCTGGTATTGGTGTTCCTCAGATAACAGCCATAATGGAGGTGGCTAAGGTCGCTAAAAGGCACGGAATTCCAGTAATAGCCGACGGCGGAATAAAGTACTCCGGGGATATCACAAAGGCCATTGCAGCCGGCGCCGATTCCGTAATGATAGGTAATTTATTTGCCGGAACGGACGAGTCTCCGGGCGAGATCGTTCTTTACCAAGGGAGGACTTACAAGGTCTATAGGGGTATGGGGTCAATAGAGGCACTCAAGGCTGGAAGGGCAAGGGATAGATACTGTTCTGCTGATATAGAGGACGAGACGAAAATAGTACCTGAAGGGATAGAGGGTAGGGTTCCGTATAGAGGATCACTCTCTATGGTTATTCACCAGCTCGTAGGTGGGTTGAAGGCGGGAATGGGTTATACTGGTTGCAGAACAATCCGTGAACTTCAAGAGAATGCGAGATTCATGAAGATGACCCCTGCGGGCCTGAGAGAAAGTCATGTCCACGATGTGATAATTACTAAGGAAGCTCCCAACTACCGTTTGGAGTGATGGATTACCATCGTGAACTCATCCTTATTCTCGATTTCGGATCCCAGTACACGCAGCTTATAGCGAGAAGAATAAGGGAGCTTGGAGTTTACTCCGAGATCCATCCTTATAATATGAGCCTTTCAGAGATAGTATCTAAAAAGCCAATAGGGATTGTGCTTTCAGGGGGTCCGAAAAGCGTAAGGGATGAGAACGCACCTTTCTGCGACAGACGAATATTTGATCTTAAGATCCCCATTTTAGGCATATGTTACGGCTTACAGCTCATCACGTACTTCTTCGGAGGCGATGTAGAGAGGGCAAAAAAAGCAGAGTATGGAAAGTCAATTTTAAAAATTGGAAGGTCCGATCCTTTCTTTGAAGGACTTGGCTCAGAGCTAGTTGTATGGATGAGCCACAAGGACCAGGTTGTCAAACTCCCGGATGGCTTTTCTAGCCTGGCCTCCACTGAAAATTCTCCTTACGCTGTTGTGAGGTCTGATACATCCCCCATCTATGGAGTTCAGTTCCATCCTGAGGTCCACCACACAGAAAGAGGTAAAGATATTCTCAAAAACTTTCTCTTTAAGATCTGTGGGGCACGCGGGCTTTATAGTCCCGCCTCATTTATCGAGGAGTCTATAAAAAAGATACGCCAAGAAGTTGGAAACGAAAATGTCATCTGTGCCCTAAGTGGCGGCGTAGACTCATCATGCGTCGCAGCTTTAATGCACAGAGCTATTGGCGATAGATTACACTGTGTTTTTGTGAATAATGGTTTGCTTAGGAAAAACGAGGTGCACGAGGTACTTTCGGCATTCGAGGAGACCCTAAAAATAAGGGTCCATTACGTTGACAAAGAAGCGGAGTTTTTAAGGAGACTGAAAGGTGTAAAGGACCCTGAGAAAAAGAGAAAGATCATAGGGAGGCTATTTATTAGAACCTTCGAGGAGGAAGCAAAAAAAATAGGGAATATAAGTTACCTTGCCCAGGGTACACTCTATCCTGACCTAATAGAGAGCAGATCTCACAAGGGTCCCTCAGCTACTATTAAGACTCACCATAATGTTGGAGGTCTTCCAAAAAGGATGAAGTTTAAACTCATCGAGCCGTTAAAAGAGCTATTCAAAGACGAGGTAAGGATTGTTGGAAGGCTCCTTGGATTACCGGATTATCTTGTTGAGAGACAACCCTTTCCCGGGCCCGGTTTGGCTGTTCGGATAATCGGAGAGGTAACTCATTGGAGGCTCAAAATACTAAGGGAAGCGGACGCCATAATCAGGGAAGAGATCGAAAATAAACCGGATTTTAAGGATCTTTGGCAATCGTTTGCAGTACTCATTCCCGTAAAGACGGTGGGCGTTATGGGGGATGAGAGAACTTATGCTTATGTTATAGCTATTAGGGCTGTTCATAGTGTTGACGGTATGACTGCTGATTGGGCAAGACTCCCGTACGAGACCCTTGATCACATCGCCCGTCGTATAATAAATGAAGTTGAAGGTGTAAACAGGGTGGTATACGACATTACGTCCAAGCCACCTGGAACGATAGAATGGGAATGATGAGCCATGAGTGAATTTGTGCATCTACATGTCCATTCCCAGTACAGCCTTCTAGATGGTGCCATAAGATTTGAAAACCTTTTTGAAAGGATGAGAGAGTTCGGGATGACCTCTTGCGCCTTGACAGACCATGGCTGCATGTTTGGGGCAGCCGAATTTTACTTTTCGGCAAAAGAAAGAGGCATAAAGCCCATAATAGGATGTGAAGCTTATATCGCTCCAAAATCAAGGTTTGAACAGAAAAAAATTAAAGGGGAGGAGAACGCCTATCACCTTGTGCTTTTAGCGATGGATAATACAGGGTACAAAAACCTTATTAAACTTGTGACTCTAGCCCAGTTCGAAGGTTTTTATTACGTACCCCGTATAGACAAGGAGCTACTTGTAAAGTATAACGAAGGTCTGATATGCCTTACAGCCTGCCTCAAAGGGGAGATTCCTTACCTCATACTCAAAGAAGACGAAACCGCTTTAAAAAAGGCGATCGAGGATTACATCTCCATCTTTGAAAATCGGCTTTATTTCGAACTTCAGTATAACGGGCTTGAGGAACAGAAAAAGGTCAACGAATCTTTAATTAAACTTGCAAAATACTTTGGTATTCCTCTTGTCGCTACAAACGATTGTCATTATTTGAGAAGAGAGGAGTACAAATCGCATGAAATTCTCCTTTCGATCCAGACCGGAAAAAAAGTTTCGGATAAAGACAGGCTTTCATTCAAAACTGATCAGTTTTACTTCAAATCGGCCAAAGAGATGGAAAGTATCTTTTCAGATTGCAAAGAGGCTATAAAAAGTACACTCGAAATCTCGGAGATGTGCAATTTGGAGATCGAATCCGGAACCTATCACTTTCCAGAATTCAAAATTTCGGAAAATATAAGTCTTGAGGAGTATTTCGAGCAGGTAACAAGGAGAGGTTTTGAAAAGAAAATAGAGGAAATAAAAAAGAATTACGAGAATTTTTCGGAAGAGATTTTAAAAAAGTACGAGGGACGTCTGAACTACGAAATAGATGTCATAAAGAAGACCGGTTTTGTCGGTTACTTCCTTATCGTCTCTGACTTTATAGACTTTGCCAAAAAAAACGGTATACCTGTCGGTCCAGGCAGGGGTTCTGCAGCTGGCAGTTTGGTTGCTTACTGCTTAAACATAACAGACATAGACCCTATAAGGTATGATCTTTTGTTCGAGAGGTTCTTGAATCCCGATCGTGTCTCACCTCCTGACATAGATGTAGACTTCTGCATGGAAGGAAGGGAGAAAGTAATCGAGTATGTTATGAACAAATACGGAAAAGAAAACGTTGCTCAGATCATCACCTTCGGGACTATGCAGTCTAGGGCTGCTATAAGGGATGTGGGAAGGGCTCTAGGACTATCGTACGGAGAGGTAGACAGGATAGCAAAACTTGTCCCTCCTTTTGCAAAAAGCATAGAGGCTGCTTTGTCTACTGAACCTGCCCTGAAAGAGCTATACGAGAGAGACGAAAGGGTAAAAGAACTCCTCGATACAGCTATCTCCCTTGAGGGCCTTGCAAGACACGCCTCCACCCACGCGGCAGGTATCGTTATATCTAATAAGCCATTGACGGAATACCTTCCTCTCTACAGAGGAACCAATGGCGAGACAGTAACCCAGTACCCGATGAAAATGATCGAAAAGATAGGGCTTGTTAAGTTCGACTTTTTAGGACTTAAGACCCTCACGATAATAGACACAGTAGTTAAAATGTTAAAAGAAAACGGCATAGACCTTGACATCTCCAAGATCCCCCTTGATGATAAAAAGACATACGAGTTACTATCGTCGGGAAACACATCAGGGGTGTTCCAGCTTGAAAGTAGAGGGATGAGGGAGCTTCTTGTGAGACTCAGGCCTTCAAAGTTTGAAGACATAATAGCGCTTATAGCCTTATACAGACCAGGCCCCCTTACAAGCGGAATGATCGAAGAGTTCATAAAGAGGAAGAATAACCCTGCCCTTATCACTTTTGAGGTGGAAAAGCTAAGACCTATTCTGAGCGACACCTACGGAGTTATAGTCTACCAGGAACAGATAATGAGGATGGCTTCCGAGCTTGCCGGCTTTTCAATGAAGGAGGCCGACGCTTTAAGGAAGGCTATAAGCAAGAAGATTCCGGAAGAATTAAAGAACTACAGGGAAAGTTTTCTAGAGGGCTGTCTTAGAAACGGGGTTCAAAAGGATGTGGCAGAAAGAATATACGACGTTATTTTGAGATTCGGAGAATACGGATTTAACAAGTCTCACAGTGCAGCTTATGCACTTGTGGCTTATCAGACCGCGTACCTTAAGGCCCATTATCCAACATACTTTATGGCTGCCCTTCTCACAAGCGAGGTCACGAACACGGATAACATGCTAAGGTACATAACGGAGTGTCGAGAACAGGGTATCAAGGTCCTACCGCCTGACATAAATGAGAGTGATAGATCGTTTACCGTAAAGGACGGGATGATAAGATATGGACTTGAAGGTATCAAAAATGTCGGAGATGCGGCAATAGAGAACATTTTGGAGACGAGAAAGAAGGTTGGAAGGTTTGAGTCCCTTATGCAGTTTCTCGCAATTGTTGATTCGAGAAAGGTAAACAAAAAAGTTTTGGAAAGTCTTGCAAAGGCAGGATGTTTTGATTCCTTTGGGCTTAGGCGCTCCCAAATACTTTACATTTTGAGCCAGAGGTCCGAGCTATCCCAGAGGGAGAGCGAAAAGCAAAAACAGCCCTCCATATTTGACGATATGCGGGATATGCATTTTATGCCGATCCCGGACATAGAGGAACTCTCTAGAGAGGAGATACTATTTGGCGAAAAAGAGGCTTTTGGATTTTACTTTTCCGAACATCCTTTGAGTTCCTACACAGAACTCATAAAAAACATCACGCCTTACGATACTCAGAAACTTAAGGAGATCGAGGAATTAGAGGACCATGAGGTGAAACTTGTGGGTATAGTCAATACTTTAAGGGAGATAAAGACGAAAAAAGGTGAAAAGATGGCATACATTACCTTGGAAGACACCAAGGGGATGGTGGAAGTTGTAGTCTTTCCTGACCTTTTGCAAAAAGTTTCCCATCTTTTGAGGGATGATAAACCAATCGTGGTTCTGGGAACAGTAGAAAAAGGCGAAAACGATGTGGTAAAGTTAAGGGCCAAGAACGTGAGCTCTTTTGAACTTCCACGGAACGGTCCCACCAAAAAGGTGCATATATCTATCGATTGCAATTTTGTAAAAAAAGAAGATCTAAAAAGGCTTAAAGATGTCCTTTTTACAATCAGAGGCGATTCTGAGCTTCACATTCACTTTCTTGAAAATGGAGAAGAAAGAAGCATAAGAGTAGAAAATTTGAAGATAAATCCTGAGCGACTTGAAATCTTAAAAAGATATTTTCCTTTTGGTGTAACATATAAGGTTTCTCCATGAAACACTACCTCGATTTTGAGATGAAATTAAAACCGCTTGAGGCCAGGCTAGAGGAGATAAGAAAGTTTCACGACCCTAACGATCCTCACTTTGCAAAAGAGATAAGGAGCTTAGAGCGGAAAATAGCAAAACTCGAAAAAGAGATTTACAGTGATCTCTCTCCCTGGCAGAAGACCCAGATTTCAAGACATCTCAATAGACCAAGAACTCTCGATTACGTAAGTAACCTTTTTAACGATTATTTCGAAATTCATGGAGATAGAAAGTTTAAAGACGATCCCGCACTAGTAGGTGGTTTTGGGAAGTTTAACGGAAGATCTGTTGCTTTTCTCGGACACCAAAAGGGAAGGGACATAAAAGAGATGGCCTATAGGAATTTCGGAATGGCCCACCCAGAAGGATATAGAAAAGCGATAAGAATAATGGATTTGGCAAACAGGTGGAAGAAACCTCTCATCACGTTTATCGATACACCGGGAGCTTATCCGGGTGTGGGGGCAGAGGAAAGGGGACAGGCAGAGGCGATCGCCTCAAGCATATATTTCATGTTTACCCTCGAGATACCCATAGTTAGCGTAGTTATAGGTGAGGGAGGAAGCGGTGGAGCATTGGCTATTGGGGTCGCCGATAGGATTCTTATGCTCGAAAACTCGATTTACTCCGTTATATCCCCTGAAGGGTGTGCTGCCATCCTTTGGAGGGACGGGACAAAAGCACACCAGGCTGCTTCATCTTTAAAGTTGACCGCCCAGGACCTTTACGAACTTAAAGTCGTGGATCAAATAGTCAAAGAACCTTTTGGAGGAGCCCACAGAAATTGGAGTGAAACTTTTATGAACACAAAAGAGGCTATCCAGGCCCACCTTCAAGAATTGACGAACATTCCACCTGAAGAGCTAAAGGAAAGAAGATACGAGAAATTTAAAAGAATGGGAATATTTCTCGAGTAACATGATTCATCTAGACTACACTTACTGCCTAAAAAGAAAAAACCCTTCTGGAGTCTCGGAGGAGGAGCTTGCACAAACGATAAGTAGACTTGAAATCCTAAACGAAAAACTACACGAAAATCCCTATCCCTTTATGAGGCTTCCCTTTGAGAAATACGAGCTCTACGAGATGAAGCAGAAGGCAGATGAGATTAAAAATGGACAAATAGAAGATATTCTTCTTTTGGGGATAGGAGGTTCTGCCCTAGGTGCCTACGCTATATTCAATGCCCTTCTGAGTCCTTATCACAATTATTTAAAAAAACCAAGATACTGGATTTTGGACAACATAGACCCTCTCACGATAAAAACGGTTGCAGAACTCCTAAATAAAGAAAAAACGATCCTTATTGTGATCAGTAAGTCGGGAGAAACCCCGGAGACACTAACTCAATTTATGTTCTTTTTTAAGCTGCTTGAGGATCTTCCCGATCTAAAAAATAGGATAGTCGTGATAACAGACAAAAAAAGGGGATCTTTAAAGAGAATCGCCGATGAAGAAAGACTTTTTACCCTTTCTGTTCCGGAAGATGTGGGTGGTAGGTTTTCCGTTCTAAGTCCCGTTGGTATGTTTCCTTCTTTACTTTTGGGTCTAGATGTCGAAAGCATTCTTCTCGGTGCAAAAAAGATGGCCGAACATATAAAAGGGTCAAATGGGGAAAAGAATATTGGCCTTCTCCTTTGCGCTCTTCTTTACCTCATGGATAAAAAGGGGAAGAAGATCCACGTGATGATGCCTTACTGTGACAGGCTTTACGGTTTTTCAGAGTGGTTTAGGCAGCTTGAGGCCGAAAGCTTAGGTAAAGACGGAAAAGGGCCCACCCCACTTTTGGCAAGGGGTGTGACTGACCAACATTCCCAGCTTCAACTCTACGTGGGAGGACCCAAAGATAAATTCTTGATCTTTATCTTTGCACCGTCTATAGATCTGCCCATTCCTATGAGTTTCCCCTACGTGGATGAGCTTAATTATCTTTCCGGTAGAACATTTGGCCAACTCTTTCTCTCTGAATTTAAGGCCACAAAACTCTCTGCCAGTGAGGCAGGAGTACCAGTATTAGAGATAGATCTCGATAATGTATCTTGCGAGACAATCGGCGCTTTATTTTACCTTTTCGAGATGGCGATCGTACTTTTCGGCGAACTTTTAGGAATTAACCCCTTCGATCAGCCCGGAGTTGAAAAAGGAAAGATCTACACAAAGGCCTTTATGGGCTCTCCTAGCTACAGTGATTTACTTTCACAACTTAAAGCTCAAGAAGGCCTAGAAGAATTTAAAGTCTCGTTTTGAGCTTCTTTCTTTCGAAGTGTTCCCAAACCTGATACATGAATGCTTCAATCCTCGTATTTATGTTTGACAGGCCTTGACCATCAAAAGCTATGTTCAAAACTGGAACTCCGTATCTTTTCTGAATAAGTCTCATAATCGCACTCGATATAGTGCCTGGCATACACGTAAAAGGCATTGCATTGATTATTCCGGAAACACCCTTCTCTATAAAGTCTATCGATTTTCCAACCGTAAGGATAGCCTCACCCTCAAAACTCTCGTGTATGTACGGACTCGCCTTCTTTAGGATGCTCTCTATTTCGGGCTCTTTCCCATAGCTTATATGCTCTAGGAAGATCCTTTCCATCTCATGTTCATCCTTTTTCTGGAAATACTCGGTAAGTAGGATGCTAAAAAGGCTCGAATAACTTTTAAACCTTAAAGCCTTCTTCTTTCCCATGTGGTTTATGTAGGAGATCCATTCTGTAATCGGGGCAAGCCAAGCTATTCCTCCATATTCTTCCACCTTCTTCACTATCTCGCTGTTACTGAAAGCGTTCTGTCTTACGTATATCTCTCCGACTATTCCAACGATCGGCCTTTCGTCATTGTATCTTGGGACTGAAAGCATGGCTCTTAGAACATCTTGTAAAACCTCCATAAAGTCTATGGCGTCCCTTTCTATGGAGCGGCAAACCTTCTCAAGGCATTCCTTATAAACCCTGTCCGCCTCTCCTTTATTTATCTCTCTAGGCCTTATCTCATGAAGAAGTTTTGTCATAAGATCCACAGAAACAATTGCCTTCCAGCCTAGCCTTTTGAACTTCTTTCCCATTATGTTCAATTCCTGGTAAAACCTATGATCCTGATTTGGAGCGTAGATAGGAACATCTTCAAAGCCTAACTCGTCTAAGACAAGCCTATGGAATCTATGGTACTGACCGAACCTGCACGGACCACCTCCCGAGGGCATAAAAAACGCGCTCCTTTTGGGGTCAAAGTCTTCCCTTAAGGCGGTTTTTACCATATCACCGGTTGTTAAAATGCATGGATAACATTCCCTGCCAGACGTGAATTTCCTACCTAAAACCAAAGTATCCTCATTGGACGGTTCCATAACCTCTGCATCGACCCCACAAGCCCTAAAAGCACTTGCAAACGGATAAGAATGGTCACACATATGGGGGATGTATATCTTTCTTTTCCCATTGGTCGTAAATACTCTAATCTTTTTCACAGTTTGACTCTCTTTTCTCTTTGCGTGCCTTATACTATCCAAAAAAGCTTCCAGTCTCGTAATAATACCCGCATCTGCGCTGTGTTCGTCTATCTCCAGCTGTAAAAAAGGCTTTGAACCTACGATCCTTTTGAAGAAATGGGTGATGAATGAGTCAGGGCCACATCCGAAGTTCGTTATGTAGATGGGGTAAAGGTTCTGCCTTTCTTTTACAAACTTTGCTGCCCTCAAGATCTTCTGTCCGTATCCCCAGTACATGTCTTTGAGATCCTCATCATCTTCAGCACCTTCAAGGATAGGTAGCATATCATACGGGACCGGAAAAACTCCAAGATCCATAAGCTTCCTATGGATATTCAGGTTAGCTCCCGGATCGAAGCTATTGTACGGCCTTCCAATTATTACCATTCCCATCTTTTCATCGCCTAGCATTTCGAGATACTCCATACCGAGCTTGAGGCATCTTTTATAAAACTCATCCTGAACTTTTTTTGCCACTTCGTATGCTCTCTTCACATCTTTCTTTGATCTTTTTATCTTCTTTCCAAAATCGATGAGGTTTTTAAGGGTCAAATCCTCACCCTGGCCGAAATACACAACTGGAGTTAGAACCTTTACCCCTTTTTCATCAAAATCGATGGAACCTTTCACAGTGTAAGGGAAGGACTGTGCGTACGGACATACAAAAGTATTCGATACTATTCTTGAAGGACTCTTGATATTTATCACACTGGGCAAAAATATGGTCTTTACACCTTTTTCTATGAGGTTTAGGACATGTCCATGCGCAAGTTTAACCGGAAAACAACTCTCGACGATCACGTTTTCCACGCCTTCTCTTATTATCCTTTTGTTTGTCGGATCTGATGGAACAACCGAAAACCCAAGCTCTGAGAGAAAAGCCTTCCAGAAAGGAAAGAACTCGTGAGAGTAGAGAATCAAAGGAACACCGATAGGCTCTCCACTACTTTCTCTGTCATAAGTTTTTATGAGTAGCTCCTCCCTGATCTTAAAGTAGTCCTTCATCTCCACTTTTTTTGTCCTTCTTACAACATCGTACTTCTCACACCTACTTCCGTAATAGAGAGGTGATTCTCCCTCCACCTTGACCTTCCTTATCTCACAGAGATTTTCACATCCTTTACACTCGAAGGTCTCGATCTCGTAGTTCCTTTTGCTCAAATCGAACCCTTTAAATGAACTCTTTTCCCATGTACGCTCTTTCATGGCAAGGATTGCAACTCCTATTGCTCCTGTCACGTCATGGTGAGGGGGAACCCTTATGGGCCTTTTAAGCACAGTCTCAAAGGCAGCCACAACCCCTTTGTTAAAGGCTGTCCCTCCCTGAAAGAATATCCTATTTCCTATTTTTCTATCCCCAACGACCTTGTTTATGTAGTTCTTTACTATTGAGTACGAAAGACCGCTTACTAGGTCTTCCGTTTTTGCTCCTTTCTGCTGATGATGGACAAGATCGGACTCAATAAAGACCGTGCACCGTTCACCCATTTTTACCGGATTTTTCGATTCTAAGGCTAGTTTCCCAAACTCCTCTTTTATCGATATGCCAAGCCTTTCTGCCTGTTCTTCAAGGAAGGATCCTGTTCCGGCAGCACAGGCCTTATTCATTTCAAAGTCTACGATTACCCCTCTGTCTATGCTTATGTACTTTGAATCCTGACCACCAATCTCGAATATCGTATCGACCTCGGGGTCTATGTTTATCGCTGCCTCCGCTTGTGCTGTTATTTCGTTTCTCACTATGTCCGCTCCGATAAAATCTGCGGTAAGGTACCTTCCTGAACCTGTCGTACCAGCTCCAACTATTATCACCTTGTCTCCTATCTCCTCGCCTATCTCTTTTAATCCCCTCTTTACGGCCTCAAGGGGCCTTCCTTCAGTCATAAGGTACCTTTTCGCTAGAACGTTTTTATCTTTGTCTATTACGACAAGATTTGTACTTATTGAGCCCACATCAACACCGAGGTAAGCTTCTGTCTTTTCCGTAATTGGCTTTATCTCATACGAGACATTGAGATTCTCTTGAGATATTGAAAGTCTTTCCTGGGTCTCACCTTCCATTTCCAATCTAAGATACTCATCTAGCTCATCGAAACCCTTAAAATCTTGCCTCAAGGACAGATTTTCGAGTACCGCAAAAACCGCTCCTATGGCACCCATAGATGTGAAGTGTTGAGGGATTATTAGATCTCCGTCTTCAAGTGAAAATACGTCCTTTATAGCTTTTATCATCCCCTTGTTTGCCGCAACTCCACCAACAAACGCAACAGGCTTTTCAACGTCCTTTCCTTTGGCTATGTTACCTTTGAAATTGCGTGCCAATGCGTAACAAAGACCGGCCACGATCTCGTAGTCGGGTGTTGCGATCTGTTGAAGGTGGATCATGTCAGTTTTAGCAAAAACTGTACACCTTCCTGCTATCCTCGGAGGATTTTTCGACTTTAGGGCTATATCTCCGAACTCTTCTATCGTAAGCTTAAGTCTCGATGCCTGCTGGTCTAAAAATGAACCGGTCCCGGCGGCACATAAAGTGTTCATTGAAAAGTCTTTTATCTTTAACTTTCCATCTACGCTTTCAAAAATTATCAGTTTTGAATCCTCCCCGCCTATGTCTATAACCGTCTTTATGTGTGGGTATAGACGGCTAAAAGACTTGGAAAGAGCCACAATTTCGTTTACGAATGTGGCTCCTATCTTTTGGGCAAAGATCTTTGCGCCTGTGCCCGTTGTGGAGATAAAGTCTATATCGTAATCTTTCATAGCTTGTTTTACTACTTCTTTTGCGACTTCCAAAGGTCTTCCTTTATGTCTAATGTACCTTTCGAATACGATATCGTTTTTGTCGTCCATCACAACCACATTTACGCTTATGGAACCGATATCGAGACCCAAGTACATGCTCTCCTCCCGGTTTTTTGATTTTGGAAAAACCTTTATGTTATTTATAATGAAACGCCCTTCTTAAATCAATTGGACGAGAACAAATGAAAGAGAGGGCCCACATCATTGTAAAAGGGATAGTCCAAGGGGTCTTTTTCAGGCACAACACGATGAAGATGGCACAAAAGCTCAAAATAACAGGATGGGTTAGAAACTTAAGGGACGGAAGTGTAGAGATCGTATGCGAGGGAGAAAGCAAAGACATAGATGAACTCGTAAAATGGTGCTGGATAGGGCCGCCAGGTGCATCTGTTGACAGTGTGGAGGTAAAAAAGGAAGAGTACAAGGGAGAATTTAACACTTTTGAGATCAGATACTGAGCTCAAGTACTTCCCTCTTTTTCTTGACCTTTCACGTAAAAGATTTCTTATTGTCGGTGGAGGAAAAGTTGCTGAAAGAAAGATACGCATGCTATTACGTTTTAAAGCTAAAATAAAAGTCGTTAGTCCCAACCTAAGAAAAGGGCTCAGACTACTTGGTAACAAAGGACTTATAGAGGTTATAGAGAAAAAATACGATCCTCAGGATTTGGACGGTGTTGATTTTGTGATTTCCGCAACTAATGATAATGAAATTAATAAAAAGGTGGTCTTTGATGCGAAAGAAAGAGGTCTTCTTGTAAGTTCAGTTGATGACCCATCCCTTTGCGATTTTATTATGCCTTCCATAGTAAAGAGGGGCTCGATCGTAATTGCTATATCTACGCAGGGTAAACTTCCTCATCTCTCCAAAAGGCTAAAACGAGAGATCGGAAAATTTTTAACGAAAGATTACGTTAAATACCTATCAAAGATAGGAAAATTGAGGGCAGAACTCATAAGTAAAGTAAAGGAGGAAGAAAAGCGGAAGCTTCTATTCGAAAAGATTTCTGGCTTTACTGTCGAGGAACTGGCAAATATGAGCACGAAAAAGATAAAAGAGTTAATAGCAGGGTTGGATAAGGAATGAATATCTACATTTTTTACGCTTCTCTCGTCTTTTACCTCATCTCCACATTTTTTTACCTTTTATACTTCGCTTTAGGAAGGGAGGCACTAGAAAAAAAAGGGTTCTTTTTCCTTTTGGGAGGGGTTTCGGTCCATTTTTTAAGTCTCATTGTGAGATACATCGAAGCAGGTTATACTCCAATAACTAACCTTTATGAGTCATTATCCTTTTTAGCCTTTTTAGTTGGGTCTTTCTTCATCTTTTTGAGGGATGCTTATAGTGCGAAAGTTCTTGGTTCTTTTATTCTTCCCGCAATCTCTATAATCCTCATTATATCCACCTTCCTTCCCCACGAGATAAAACCCCTCCCTCCCATCCTTAGAAGTCACTATCTACCGATCCACACGATATTCTCATTTATTGGACACGCGGTATTTTTCACAAGCTTTATGGTCTCTGTTCTCTACCTCATAACTGAAAGCTACATAAAAAAGAAAAGGCTTCCCCCCTTTATAAAAAAACTACCCTCCCTTGAACTTCTTGATCGGATAAATGTGAGGTGCATATCGATAGGTTTTCCTTTCCTAACAACCGGAATAATTACGGGTTCTCTTTGGGCTAGTTTAGCCTGGGGTTCCTACTGGAGCTGGGACCCAAAGGAGGTCTGGTCCCTTATTACGTGGCTTATTTACGCAATTTTAATCCACAGGAGGCTTCTAGTGGGCTGGATGGGAAGAAAGACTGCCTACGTTATGATCTTGGGCTTTCTCTGCATACTCATAACTTTTTTAGGGGTTAACTACTTAATGGGAGGGAGGCACTCGTACCTCTGATGCAGATAGTAGTTTTGGGTCTCAACCATAAAACGGCACCCCTAGAGATAAGGGAGAAGTTTTACCTTAACGAAGAAAAAATAAGCGATCTTACAAGCGAATTGAAAAGAAGGGGAATTAGGGAAGTCGTTTTTCTTTCAACTTGTAACAGAACGGAGGTCTACCTTTTTTCGGAAGAACCGGAAGTTGAGCTTGCCCTCGTGAAAGACTCTTTAAGGGAGTTTTTAAAAGTGGATGAATCGATTCTCAACGACCATACGTATCGTCTTTATGGGGAAGACGCGTATAGGCATCTTTTATTTGTCGCATGCGGACTCGATTCCATGGTAATAGGGGAACCCCAGATTCTAGGTCAGGTCAAGGAAGCTTATAGGATTGCCACTTTTAACAATTCGACTGGTTTTTTCTCCAATAAAATCTTCCATCGGGTATTTAGTGTGGCAAAAAGAGTAAGAACAGAAACAAAGATCGGTTATAATCCCCTTTCTGTAAGTTCCATGGCATGCGAGATGGCAAAAAAGATATTCGGAAATCTGAAGGAAAAAAAGATACTGACGATAGGCGCTGGAGAGATGACAAAGATAGCGCTAAAGCATTTCAAAAAAGAAGGGATCGCAAAGGTCTACATCGTTAACAGGACATTTTCAAATGCGAAAAAGCTCGCAGAAGAGATAGTGGGAGAAGCTTTGCCTTTTTCCGAAATGGAAAGATTACTTACGGAGGTTGATCTTATCCTCACATCTACCGGAAGCCAGGAGTTTATCCTAAAAAAGGAGACTGTCCTTAAGGCTATGAGAATTAGGAAATTTAAGCCCCTCTTCATAATCGACATAGCTCTGCCTAGGGATGTTGACCCGGATGTGAATGATATCGAGAATGTATACCTTTTTAACATAGACGATCTTAAAGAACTTTCGGAAAAACATTTAAAGGACAGGATGAATGAGGCTCAAAGGGCTAAAGAGATAATCGAGGAGGAAACAAAAAAACTTCCCCTCATTTTGGACCACTTCGATACTAAGCCTTTAATAATCCATATGATAAATTACGCAGAAACTATGAGGAAGAACGAGGTTAAAAAGGCCCTAAAAAAAATTGAGAGCCCTAACGAAGCTCTTTACGAAACTCTAGATTATCTTACTCGGTCCATAGTAAAAAAGCTTTTGCATCCCTATATAGAGCTAGTAAAGAGGAATCCGGACTTTGAGACGATAGAAAGGGTAAAAAAGCTTTTTAGGTTTGAAAAAAATGAAGAAGAGGCTTATTGTAGGAACGAGAGGGAGTAGGCTTGCCTTAAAGCAGACAGAAATCGCCATAGAAGCCCTAAAGTCTCTAAATCCTGACATAGAAGTTAGGGTAAAAGTTATAAAGACTACAGGGGATACTATCTGGGACAAACCATTGCACGAAATAAAAGGAAAGGGTTTCTTCATAAAGGAGATAGAAGAGGCTCTTATCGCCAAAGAAATAGACATAGCTGTACATAGTATGAAAGACGTTCCAACAGAGTTAAAAGATGGCTTAAAGATCGCAGCCGTTTTAGAGAGGGATGATCCCCGTGATGCCTTTGTTTCCTTTAATTACGAGACCCTTTTTGAGCTTCCTGAAGACTCGAAGATAGGCACAAGCAGTGTAAGACGAACCGTACAACTTCTTGGACTTCTGGGCAAGGTTCAATTTGTACCGATCAGGGGTAACGTTGAAACCAGGATAAAAAAAATAGCTACCGAAAATTTACACGGAATTATCCTCGCCTACTGTGGACTTAAAAGGTTGGGACTCGAAAGATACGCCAAATCCATCATTCCCCAAGATCTTCTTGTGCCGTGTGCTGGCCAAGGGGCAATCGGCATAGAAGTGAGAGAAGATTCCGAGTTTTTCGACATTGTAAGTAGAATTAACCACGAAAAGACGTGGAAGGAAGTTGAGCTTGAAAGAAAGATCCAGAAACTCATAGGAGGAGGTTGTCACGTTCCTTTGGGAGTTAACGTGGAATCGGAAGGTGATTTTTTTACCCTTTACGTTTTTTTTGGTTCTCAGGATGGAAGTACTTTTGGGAAAATCAAAGAAAAAGGATCATGGGAATCCGCTGACGAGTTGGCAAGGCAACTAGTAGAGAAACTCAAAGCCCCCCGAAGGGGGGCCGATACCATCTAAACAGCCTCTCTTAGAGCTTTTCCTGCTGTGAACTTAGGAACAGTCCGCGCAGGTATTTTGATCTCCTTACCGGTTCTTGGGTTTCTACCCTTCCTTGCCTTCCTCTTTACCACGCTAAATGTCCCAAACCCGACAAGAGTAACCTTTTCCTCCTTCTTTAAAGCCGACTTTACAGCCTCAACAAATGCATCCAGGGCTTTACTCGCAGCGGCTTTTGTAATTCCTGCACTTTCTGCCATTTTGCTTACGAGTTCTGCCTTTGTCATAGACCCCCTCCTTTATCCATTTTTTTTGTGGCTTTGCCACACTCTGTAAACACTTAATATAGCTAATTTTGCAAAATATGCAAGTCTTTTTCGTTGATTTTTCTTAAAAAAATCGACTTGATACGAAAAACCGTACTGTGGTACAAAAGTACGCGTGCTTATAGAACTGCTTTTCGAGAACCCTCTAGCCTTCTTCTGCCTCTCAATCCCACTTATCTACGCGATCGTCTTTCACGAGGTTGCCCACGCCTATTCAGCCTACGTTCTGGGAGACAGAAGCCAAAGGTGGTATGGAAGGTTGACGCTTAATCCGCTAAAACATCTCGATCCAATAGGGACTTTGACTCTGTTTCTTTTTGGATTCGGATGGGCAAAGCCGGTTCCTGTGAATTTTTATAGCCTTAGAGACACGAAATGGGCAACGATCTTTGTTTCCGCATCAGGAATACTCACAAACATCCTACTTGCCTTTTTCTCATTGTTTCTCATAAAAGTTCTGGCTTTTTCTTTTGGATCCGTCCCTTATTTGGTTCTCTCATACTTTGCGCGGGTCAATATCATTCTTGCCTCTTTTAACCTCATCCCTATTCCACCACTTGATGGCTCAAAGATCCTTATGGGATTTGTCTCTGGAGATCTAAAATACACGCTCATCAAGTTGGAACCATACGGTTTCTACATAATAATCGCACTTCTGCTCCTCGGAGTACTCGATCCTATTGTGGAATCGATAAGGTCGCTTATTGTTGCGCTTTTGGAACTTATCGTCTCCTAGCCTTTCACGATCTTCTTTATGGCCTCTACCACAAAATCAATCTCTCCTTCGTCTGTGAAAAGACCCAAAGAGAGTCTTACGGTTCCTTGAGGAAAGGTCCCTATAGTTTTGTGGGCAGATGGCGAGCAATGAAGTCCAGGTCTTGTCATTATGTTGAACTCTTCATCCAGTCTTAAAGAGATATCGGAAGGAGAGATGCCCTCTACGCTAAAGGAGATTATAGGTATCATCCTTTCTGGGTCTTTTGGGCCGTATATCTTTACGCCTCTAATAGCACTCAACTTTGCTAGTATCTTATCTGTGAGTTTTAGCTCCTTTTCCCTTATCTTTTCTATCCCGTGATCCTTTAAAAATTTCAACGATGCCAAAAGTCCAGCGATTCCAACTGTATTTGGTGTTCCTGCCTCAAAACGGTCAGGCATAAAATCTGGATGCTCTTCGAATTCTGATCTGCTTCCCGTTCCTCCCTCTTCTTGAGGCTCTATTTCATACTCCAGTCCCTTCCTTATGTAGAGACCTCCTGTACCTTGCGGGCCAAAGAGGGATTTGTGACCTGTGAAAAAAAGGACATCGATACCCAATTTTTCCACATCTATCGTTAGGCTTCCTGCGGTTTGGGCCGCATCAACACAGAAGATTAAACCGTTTCTCTTTATCCTTTCTGATATCTCTTTTATCGGCATTAATGTTCCTGTCACATTTGATGCGTGTGTCACGATCACGGCTTTTGTGTTAAATTTGATCTCCCTTTCGATATCTTCGACCCTTATCGATCCATCCTGAAAACACCTAACAACAGAGACCGAAACTCCCTTTCTTTCCAGACTCCTAAGTGGTCTCATAACAGAATTATGCTCCATGCTTGAGGTTATCACATGATCTCCAGGTTTAAGTAACCCTTTTAAGACGATGTTTATCGCTTCTGTTGCGTTCTTCGTAAAAACAATCCGGTTTGGGTCCGAAACCCCAAAAATATTGGCCAAAAGCTCCCTTGCCTCGAATATGATCCTTGCGGCCTCCAAAGAGAGTCTATGGCCGGATCTACCTGGATTTGCGCCTATCCTTTCCATAAAAGACACCATGGCCTCAATCACCGTTTGGGGTTTCGGCCATGAGGTGGCTGCATTATCGAGGTATACCACATTTCTCGGGGGATTAGTTGAAATAGGAAAGAGATGCACAAGCTCTCCTAATTTAGGATGTTGAAGGTAGTTGGAACCTTTTTCTTACAGACAGGACAGATGGGTTCGATTAGGGTTACGACCTTTCCCAGAGTTTCAACCTTTCTGAAATACACACCCGGGGCATCGTATATATCTTTTTCGGTGAAGATCTTCCCGCAGGAACATACCGGCATCTCCTGTCTAATGAATGTTCCCCGGAAAGCTTCTTCCATGTATTTTGCGAGAATCTTCTTCTCTTTCTCCGTCACAATCATAATCTAATCCAGCTCAGCCTCACCGTCAAGGGAAGCAAGCGTCCCTTCCTCGTATATCTTAAAACCGTCCCTACTTGCCTGTTTCACTTGATACATGGCCAAATCTGCCTTCCTCAAAAGTGTTTCTATATCGGTTCCGTGAATTGGGTAGAGTGCAAAACCGATGCTTACACTGATCAAAAATTTTTGGTCCCGGACTACAATCGGACTCTTGAACTGGCCATGTACTTTATTTCCTATCGTTGCCACATCCTCTAAGTTCTTGATGTTGGTAAATATTCCAATAAATTCGTCTCCCCCCATCCTTGCGATTGTGTCAGTCCTCCTAATCACACTTTTAAGCCTCTCTGCCACCTCCTTAAGTACCATATCCCCAACTGTGTGGCCGTAAAAATCGTTTATTTCCTTGAACCTGTCAAGGTCGAGCATCATAACAGCCACCATGGTCTTCATCCTTTTTGCGTAGGCTATGGCGATCTCAAGTCTGTCAACAAAAAGTGATCTATTTGGCAGACCTGTCAGTAAATCGTGGAATGCCATGTACCTCATCTTCTCTTCGGTCCTCTTTTTCTCGGTTATGTCTCGCACAATCCCCTGGTACTGTGCGATCTTTCCCGTCTCGTCCCTTATGGCCGTAACAGTAACTAGACAGTGTAGTACCTCTCCGTTCGCCTTTCTCAGCCTTATTTCGAAGTCCTTTACAAAGCCGTGCCTCCCTATGGCTGATTTAAGTCTCAATTTCTCGTCGTCGGTTACGTATGCGTCCTTTGCAGATTTCTTTAAAATCTCCTCCTTCTTTTCCCCGAAAAGATCACAGAAGGCAGGATTCACATCCAGAAATCTTCCGTCGGATGAAGTTATGTATATTGCGTCCCTGGAGTTTTCAAAAAGCGATCTGTATCTTCTTTCGCTCTCAACAAGTTCCCTCTCCATGGCTTTAAAAGGGGTTACATCCCTTGATGTGATTACTCTTCTTTCGTCTAAGACTTCAACTTTAATCTCAACCTCTTTGACACTCCCGTCTTTACATACAAGTGGAAAGACAATAGCCTTATCCTCACCCTTTTTTATTGTGCTCTTTAACAAATCGAAAAAATTGCGTCTTCTTTCTGAGTCGGGAATAACCTTCCTTATAAGGATCTTAACATGCGGTATCTCTTCTTGCGCGTACCCTGTTATTTTTGTAAACTCCCGGTTTATCATAAGGATTCTACCATCCCTTTCGGTGACAACTATCCCGAGAGGAAGAGTATCATAGACTAAAAAGGGGCTCAGACTTTCCCATCTGATGTACCCATGAGCAGGATCCAAAAAGACCAACAAAAAGAGGGAAGGTTTTTCTTTTCTTAGGGGTACTGCCATGAGCTTTATGACCCTTTTTGGGGGCGAAGAACTATGAAGAGAGTCTATGTAGAGTTCGTCTTTCGTTATGGCGGCGTTTATTACCTGAGATAGACCTAAAGATCTAAGCTTTTCATTCTCTTCTATACTTTTTCCGAATTCTTCCTCTGCGAATGAGAAAAACTTCGCAGCTTCTCTATTGGCGTACCTTATCTTTCCACTCTCTTCTACGATAAGAATAGGTAAAGGAAGACAATCAAGCCCAGAACTTATAATGCCATCTTCAAGCCTAAGGCTATTCAACCGTCACACTCTTTGCTAAGTTTCTCGGTTGATCAACGTCAGTTCCTAGAAAGTTTGCAACGTAATAGGCAAAAAGCTGTAACGGGACAATCCCGGTTATGGGCTGGAGTTCGTATATAGTTTGGGGAATCGTTATTACTTCGTTCACTTTTTTTGCCATGTCGTGGTACTCAGTATCTGTCAAAAGGATGACCTTCCCCCTTCTTGAAATCACCTCTTCTATATTAGCACAAGTTTTTGCATATGTGATATCGTTAGGGGATAGACAAATAACTGGCATATTTTCATCGATTAGCGCGATGGGACCATGTTTCATCTCGCCTGCAGCGTAGCCTTCCGCGTGTATGTATGAGATTTCTTTGAGTTTCAGTGCCCCCTCCAAAATAGTTGGGTAGTTTATTCCCCTTCCTATGTAGAGAAAGTCTCTATACTTGTAGTATTTTTTTGCAATCTCCTCTATATGGCTTGACCTTTCTAGGATCTCGTTTACCTTGTGCGGTATTTTTCTCAGCTCTAAAATCATGTTTTTTACTTCTTCTTCCGTTTTTGTCCTTAGTATGGCCGAAAAGTGGAGCATAAGCATAAAAAGAACGACTATCTGCGTAACGAAAGACTTTGTTGAGGCTACCCCAATCTCGGGTCCCGCATGGGTAAATATCGTTCCATCCGATTCCCTCGAAAGAGTACTCCCCAGAACATTGCATATGGAGAGAGTGTAGATTCCCCTTTTTTTTCCTTCCCTCATTGCGGCAATTGTGTCTGCGGTCTCTCCTGACTGGGAAAGGAGTATAAGTAAATCGTCCTTGTCCATCGGTGGTTCCCTGTAGCGAAACTCAGATGCAATGTCCACTTCAACAGGGATCCTCAAGTTCTTCTCAAAAATGTACTTCCCGATTAGGCATGCGTGATAGGAAGTTCCACAGGCGACCATCCAGAATCTCCGTATCGGTTTATTTTTTCTCCACGTCCATTCTTCGAAATGGATTTCTCCCCTCTCCTCTTTGAGCCTTCCTATCATAGTATCCGATATTGCACGGGGTTGCTCGTAGATCTCTTTGAGCATGAAATGTTTAAAGCCGCCTTTTTCCGCCATCATAGGCGACCAATTGACTGTGTGTATTTTTCTTTGGACAATTTCTCCTTTCTCGTTTAAGATTTTGACCCCCTCATCTGTAAGGACCACTACGTCGCCGTCTTCGAGAAATATAAAACGGTTCGTCCTTGAGATAACTGCCGGTGCATCGGATGCCAAAAAGTATTCGTTTTGGCCAAGTCCGACAAGTAATGGGCTTTCTCTTTTTGCTCCTATTAGGACTCTCTCTCTTTCCCTCATTAGGGCAATAGCCCAAGAACCTTTAAGCTCTGAGAGGGCAAACCTTACAGAGTCTATAAAACTGTTTCCCTGCCTTAAATAGAAGGCAACGAGATGGGCTATAACCTCTGTATCTGTGTCAGATAAGAATCTATGGCCACGCCTTTTTAGTTTCTCCTTTAACTCCAGATAGTTCTCTATGATGCCATTGTGAACGACAACTATATCGTAGGCCCTGTGAGGATGAGCATTCTGATCAGAAGGAATCCCGTGGGTTGCCCATCTTGTGTGACCGATCCCTATCGTCCCGGATGGTGCATCCATAAAGACGAGCTCTTTAAGTTCATCTACCTTTCCCTTCTTTTTGATCACCTTTATAGTATCTCTCTCTAAAATTGCGATGCCTGCCGAATCGTAACCTCTGTACTCAAGTCTTTTTAGAGCATCCAAAACTATCTCCTTCGCTTCTCCTCTACCTATGTATCCCACGATCCCACACACGGCCTCCCTCCTTCACTTGAAAAGAAATTGGGTATTTTCTCACCACGCCCTACTTTAAATCCATCTAGGTAAACGAAGGATCCTATCTTTGCACCCCCCTCAATGATAGAATCTTTTATCACCACAAAGGAGCCTATCTCAACCCTCTCTCCAATGGTTGTGTTTCCGATGATTAAAGAGTTTCCCCAAATCTTCGTATCCTTCCCTATCGACACATTAGGGCCGATCGTGACACTTTTTTCAAAAATTATAACCCCGTTTTCTAAATGCTTTTTTATGATCCTCTCCCTCATTACACAGTTTGCGAAAAAGAGGTCCTCCTTTGTGTTTATGCCCAAAACCTCCAAAGGGTCATGATGTATAAAGGCCTTTACTTTCTTTCCAGCTTCTTTAGCCAAAAGACATATATCTGTGAGATAGAATTCTTGACTTTTATTTTTGTTCGAAATCCGCCTAATTAAAGGAAAGGCAAAAGAAGGTATGACACAGACCCCCGTATTTACCATCTTTATCTTTAGTTCCGAACTTATTGCCTCCTTTTCTTCAACTATTTTTTCAATCGAATCCCCTTTAAGTATAACCCTTCCATAACCCTTTGGGTCTTTTAGCTTCGTCACGAGAAAGGTGATATCTTTTGTTTTTTCAAAAAAGCCAATGAAATTTTTTAACGTCTCTTCTTTAATTAGCGGCACATCACCATAAAGGACAAGAACGTCCCCATCTTTCACCTCTTCTTCCGCACATAGAAGCGCATGGGCTGTCCCTTTCTGTTCTTCTTGGATGCATATCCTAATATCCTCGTCTTTTATGCAATCGATCACCTCGTCTTTTCCAAAACCCAAAACTACAACTATCTTTTTGGGATTTATCCCCTTTGCTATACGGATCACATATCGGATCATAGGCTCAAAGAGTATCTCGTGCATCACCTTGGGAATTTTTGATCTCATCCTCTTTCCTTCTCCAGCGGCAAGGATAACGACGTTCAATCGATCCGTCATCTTTTTTTCCCAAAGACTTTAAGTATCAGTATACTTATTTCATAAAGGCCTATAAGTGGGAAAGCAAGAAGAATCTGGCTTGTCACATCAGGGGGGGTGAGAAAGGCTGAAACTATGAATATCCCAAGAATTGCAAATTTTCTTTTCCTTTTTAGTGTCTCGGAGGAGATTACTCCTGCTTTACCGAGATAGTACATAACAAGAGGAAGTTCGAAGACAAAACCAAATAGGATGAGCATCTTAAGTGTGAGGCCCATGTATCCTTTTAAGTCAGGCATGGGCACGACAAACTCCTGTGCAAAACTCACAAAGAATCTATAAACATACGGAATGACAACAAAATAAGAGAATAAAGCTCCCGAAACGAATAAGATAGACCCAAAAAAGATGAAGGGATAGACGTATCTTTTTTCGTGCTCGTAAAGCCCTGGTGCAACAAACATCCAGATCTCGTAGAGGATGAGAGGGGACGCAAGAAAGATTGCGGCAACAAAAGCGACTTTAAGGTACGTAACGAAGGCCTCGGTAATGTAGGTGAATATAAAGCCGCTTTGATCTGGCATAACCTTAAGGTATGGCTTCATTAAGAATTCGAATATTCTCTCTTTGAAGCTGTAGGTAATGATGAAAGAAAAACCGATACCCGAAAGACATACGATAAGTCTTCTCCTTAGCTCTTCAAGATGGGCAAGAAACGGCTTTTTGTCTCCGTTTTCTCTTTGGTGAGACATTAAGACTGGGGTTCTCTATCTTCTTTCGAGTCTCTCTCTTTTTGACCCTTTTCTTCGATTTCTCTATCTATGACCACCATCTCTTCCTTTATCGTCTCTTTGACGTCATCGGCCATCCTTCTTAGTTCGTCTAATGTCCTTCCGATCGATTTAGCCACCTCCGGCAGTTTCGAAGGACCAAAAAGAAGGAGTGCAACAACTAGTATAACTATTATTTCTGGTAGACCCAGTCCGAACATTAAGATTAGATTAGCACACCCCTTGCCAAAATGGAATAGAACCGTTGAAAAGACTGTCTCTTTTGATGTAAATTTTCGTGTTTTCTAAATGAAAAGGATATTTAGCGGGATTCAGCCAACAGGCGAAATCCACATAGGAAATTACGTAGGCGCCATAAGGGAGTGGGTAAAACTCACGGGGAGTTATGACTGTATTTACTGCGTTGTCGATTACCATGCCATAACGGTTGAGTACAATGTCGGAGAGTTGGCAAAAAGAACCATAGATACGGCTCTAGCTCTCATCGCCTGTGGACTAACCCCAGATAAATGCAAGCTTTTTATCCAGTCCCAGGTTCCAGAGCATACAGAACTCACATGGATATTCAACTGCGTCACACCTGTTGGCGATTTAGAGAGGATGACCCAATTTAAGGAAAAGTCGAGACAGCATAAAAGGAACGTGAATATGGGTCTTATGGATTACCCAGTCTTACAAGCCGCAGACATTCTCATCTATAAAGCGGAGCTCGTGCCCGTAGGAGAAGACCAAATCCAGCACATAGAACTTTCGAGAGAGATAGCGAGAAGATTCAACTCTAGGTTTAAGCCGATCTTTCCAGAACCGAAAGTCATCCTTTCTCGGGCTCCGAGAATTCTAGGAATCGACGGCAAGTCAAAGATGTCAAAGAGCCAGAACAATTACATAGGAATTCTTGAGAATGAAGATTCGATTTGGGAAAAACTGAGGGTTGCAGTAACAGATACGAGTAGAGTTAGGCGTTACGACAAAGGCAACCCAGAGCTTTGTAACGTATTTACAATACACACTGCCTTTTCAGAAGAGGACATCCTTGGGGAAGTCGAAAAGGGATGCAGGACAGCTCAAATAGGCTGTATAGATTGTAAAAAGATTCTCTTCGAGAGGATTCAAAGAGAGCTCTCCCCTATAAAAGAAAGGGCGGAAAGACTAAAAAGGGATATTGGGTACGTTTTGGATGTGGTAAATAGTTGTGCGAAGGATGTGCGAAGGATCGCTAAAGAGACTATAGATGAGGTAAGGGAAGCCATAGGACTCTACGATGCCAAAAAAAACTTTAGTCCCTCTTCATGAAAGCTCTCTCTATCGGAATATTCGATTCTGGGGTTGGCGGTTTAACTGTTCTAAAAGAGATAAAAAAGCTCCTCCCTTCTGAGAATCTCATCTACTTGGGTGATACTGCCCGAGTTCCCTACGGTGGAAGATCACCCCAGGCAATAACGAGGTACGCCTTAGAGTGTGCACTTTTTTTATTAACTAAGGGCATAAAACTCTTAGTTATAGCTTGCAACGTCTCCTCCGCATACGCTTTACCGATCATAAAAAGAAAATTTCCAATCCCTGTTCTCGGTGTAATAGAGCCCGGTGTGAAGGAGGCAATCAGGGTAACGAGAAAAAAGAGGGTAGGAATTATAGGAACAAAGGGAACGATAAGGAGCGGAGTCTATGAGAGGTACATAAAGAAGATCGATCCACAAATCCTAGTCTTCTCTAAGGCCTGTCCACTTTTTGTTCCAATTGTCGAAGAAGGCTTAGAAAATGACGAGATAGCCTATCTTTCTGCAAAAAAGTACCTTTATGAGCTAAAGGATGCTGACGTCGACACTCTCGTTTTGGGCTGCACCCACTATCCTGTTTTAGAAAATGTCATAAAGGCTGTTCTTGGAGATGAAATAAGAATAGTTCACAGTGGTCAGGAAGTTGCCAAAGCTGTAAGGGATCTGCTCGAAAAAAAGAATTTACTTGCAAAAAACAGATCCGGTACTTTGAAGTACTTCGTAACCGACCTTCCCGGTTCATTTATAGAGATAGGATCGAGGATCATGGGAGAACCCATAACGTCAGTAAGGTGGGTAAGACAGATGGATTTCCGGAACATCTTCTTTTCTTCATGATTGTCGATATTGCTTTACCGTATCCTTTATCCCATTCCTTCTCATACAATGTACCCCCAAATTGGAAACCCTACATTTTTGAATCCCAAAGGGTGATAGTTCCATTTAAGGAAAGACAAAAAAAAGGATACGTAGTAGGATTAAGGGAAGGGGAGGACCCAGCCCTAAAGGAGATCTTTGAACCCATAGATCTTTTTCCCCTCCTTACCCCAAACATCTTAAAACTCATCTCCTGGATAAAGGATAACTTTTTGATCCCGCAGGGAATCCTTATGAAGTATGCTCTCTCGGATAAAGTTGGATTAGAAGATTTTGTAATCGTAAGAACCGAAGAGAAAAGTGATATCGATGGTCTTACCCTGAAGAAAGCCATAAAGAAATACGGAAAAGAGACCCTCTTTTTTCTTTTCAAATCGGGTAGGATAAGTTTCCAAGAAATATTTCACATGAGAGCTATTGGACCTTATGTGGAAATTGCAAAGAATCTTAAATCGAAAGGAACGATTTTTGTTGGTCCCTTTGAGAAAAGAGTAGGTATGTACATCTCTGAGATCGATACTCTCCTCAAAAACGGTAAAAGCTGCCTCTTTTTTGTCCCTCCGTATGGTTTCAGCGGCAAGTTCTTTTTCGAGATCTTAAAGGAGAGGTTTAAAGATAGGGTTTTCTGGTTAGGCCACGAAACAAAAAAGAGAGAAAGGATGAAAATCTTTCTAACTTTACGGAGCCTTCATGGATACGTAATTTTGTCGAACGTTCTAGGTCTTTTTTTGCCTGTCTCCCACCTTGGGCTTCTTATCTTGGAAAGACCGGAAGACTCTTATTTTCCAATAGATACTGATTTTGGTTTAAGTTTGCTCGATTCTGTGATCGAAAGATCGAAAATCGAAGGTGTACCATTGCTTATTGGCACTATCTCACCACCTCTTTCCCTCAAAAAGAGCATCGATTCGTTTGAAGTCATAAAGGATATGGCAGATTTTTTCAGCTTTAAAATGGAAATACAAGAAAGGGAAAGAAGATATGACGAGGCATCCTCCCTTTTCGCTATCAAAGAGAAATTGATTGTCTCAATTGGAAAAGGGGAGGATACTGCCATCTTTTTTCCCAGAAGATATTACGCAGGAAAAATGGAATGTTTAAACTGTAAAAGGGTGCTTTTCTGTCCCAAATGCAAAAAAAACCTCTCATTCAGCAAGGAAAAGAGATGCGCCTTCTGCCAAAGATGCGAACAATCGGTAAATTACGAAGGGAATTGCCCTTTTTGCAAAAGTCCCTATGTGGCTTTGCGTTCTTTTGGAATTGAATTCCTAAAGGAACTCATTGAAAAAGAGAGTTTTGATGCCAAAATCCTTCTTTTGGATGAGGACAAACAAGATGAGTTAAGAGACCTAAAAGAAAAAAAGGAAAAACCCGCCGTTATTTTAGGCACTAAAACACTCTCTTATCTTTATTTTCCGACCCATAACCTCATCCTTGCCGGATGGAAAGAACTAAAAAAAATCTGGGGTTACTCTGCCTACGAAAAATTCTTTCAACTCTTTTACAACCTTTTCGACTCACTAAAACCGAAAAAGGTTTACTTTTTTGGAGCAAAACCTGACGATCTGGAGATTCTATATATCAGGGAGCCCGAAAGGTTCTACGAGGAGGAACTGAAAAAAAGGGAGGAACTCGGTTTTCCACCTTCAAAGAGGCTGATCCTCATTGAAGTTTCAAGAAAAGAAAGAGAAAGACTCGAAAAGATAAGGCTTAAGATAGAAGAGTACCTCTCCAATGAGGGGCTCAAACCTTATCTTTACGGTGAAAGGCTATATAGACAGAAAACCGGTTTTACCCTCAGAATCATACTTAGCGCGCCCAAAGAACTTTCATCCAAAATATTCCCGCTTTTCGATCTTTACGGAGTCAAAATCAGGGTAGATCCTGACACAATTTAGGGGGACTAAAAAGTCCCCCTTTTTTCATTCTCACTTCTTAGGTGGAGCTGGTTTTTCGGCTGGCTTCTCTGCTGCAGGCTTTTCTGCTGGTTTTTCCTCTTTCTTTTTTGGGGCCGGCTTCTTCACCGAGGAAGCAACTAGCTTACCTTCCTTTTCCGTGTACTTCACAACGACCTTGTCGCCTGCCTTGAAGTCCTCAGGCTTAAAGCCTTTAACTCCCGAGACGTCGAAGGTCTTCTCCTCCTTGTCCTTCTTTACGACAAGAGTTGTGGCGTCAACCCTCACAACCTCCCCTGTGAACTGTCTGGCCTTCGGCTTTTCCACTTTCTCAGCCGCAGGCTTCTCAGGAGGAGCTGGCTTCTCAGGAGCCTTTGCCTTTTCTGCCTGAGCAAATACACCCAAAGCAAAGGCAAAGCTCACAAGGATTGCTAAAGCAACGAGAACTAGCCTTTTCACACCAATTCACCTCCTTTCTTTTTTATGTCACTCATCTTATTTACCATATTTGCACTCTCTATGCCAAAAAAAACCTGCTATTTTTGCGTTTTTTTTAAATAGAGGCAGGAAAACTTCGTAATTTTTAAGATAATTAGCCCTTTCGGTTCGTAAAATTAACGAAAATTACATCTAACTTAGGTCTTCCGGTATCTCTCCCTTTTCCCTCATCCTTTTTACCTTAAGCCAGAATGTATCGTAAGGCATAGAAAGAAGTTTTGCCGCCTGTGTGAGTCTTCCATTAGCTTTGACTATGGCCTTCTTAATTAGCTCTTTTTCTAGCTTCGCAAGATCTATCCCTTCATCCGGAATCTCGATAAGACGCTCGAATGAGACTTTTGTTTTTTTTACCTCATCTGGTAAGTGCTCGACTCCTATTCTTTCACCATCGCAGAGGATGTAAGCCCTCTCCACAACCGACTGAAGCTGCCTTACATTTCCAGGCCAGTGATATTCCATAAGAATTTTTAATGCCTCTTTCGACATCACCTTTTTCTCTGAGCTTGCCTGGTTGAGTTTCTTAAGGAAGTGTTCCACAAGGAGTGGAATATCGGTTACCCTTTCCCTCAAAGGAGGGATTGTAAAAGATATCACATTGAGCCTGTAGAAGAGGTCCTCCCGGAAACGACCCTTTTTTATCTCCTCCTCCAGGCGTTTGTTCGTTGCCGCAATTATGCGAACATCTAGTTTTATGACCTCTTCCCCTCCGATCCTCCTTATCTCTTTTTCCTGTATTGCCCGCAGAAGCTTTGCCTGAGTGGAAAGCGATAGATCCGCAACCTCATCGAGGAAAAGCGTGCTTCCGTTTGCCTGCTCCAAAAGTCCTATGTGTCTTGTATAGGCGCCTGTGAAGGCTCCTTTTTCGTATCCGAAAAGCTCGCTTTCAAGCAAGGTCTCTGGAATCGAAGCACAGTTTATGGCAAAAAACGGTTTTTCCCTCCTTTGGCTATTATAGTGTATGCTTCTTGCGAAGAGTTCCTTTCCTGTTCCACTTTCCCCGTAAATTAGGACAGTCGAATTTGTGGGTGCGATCTTCTTTACAAGTCTAAAGAGTTCCTGCATCTTTTGATGTTCGCCAACTATGTTGTCGAGACTGAATTTCTCTTTAAGCTGCGTTTTAAGGAGAATATTATCCTTTGCAAGTCTTACCTGGGATATGGCGTTATTTACGTGGATGAGTAACTCTCCCTTATCGAAAGGCTTCTCCAAGTAGTAGAAGGCTCCCATTTTTGTCGCTTCAACGGCAGAAGGTATCGAACCATACGCAGTGATTATTATTACGTGGCATGGGGCTTTTTCCATCTTCGCAACCTTTACAACCTCAATACCGTCTATATCAGGAAGTTTTAGATCAGTGATAACAAGATCGAAACCGTTCTCTTTTATCATCTCGATAGCCTTTTTCCCCTCTCCCACATCTTCCACGTAGAATCCTTCCTTAAGAAGGATCGTCTTTATGATCTGCCTCTGTTTTGGATCGTCTTCCACAAGAAGTATCTTAGCCTTCATAGTCCGGCAAAAGGATCATAACTTTCGTTCCCTTTTTTGGTTCCGATTCTATCTTTATCTCACCGCCGTGCTCATTTACGAATCTTTTTGCCAGAGTAAGACCGAGACCTATTCCAAATTTCTTCGTCGAAAAATAAGGTTCAAAAACTTTCTCTAGGGAATCCTTATCTATACCTACGCCATTGTCGCAGATAGTTATGTATTTCATACTATCTTCTCTGCCATAGTCTATCGATATTGCTCCTTTCTCTTCTAAGGCCTCAATTGCATTTAGGATGAGGTTTAGAAGGGAAAGTCTCATATACTCTTTATCACAGAGCACAGTCTCTTCCTTTTCTGCAACTTTCACCTCTATCCCATTTTTAAACTTGTCTTTTAGGAGATACAGGGCCTCTTCCACAAGCGTTTTAATCTCTATCCTTTCCTTCTTTAGGGTTATTCCTTTTCCGAGGAAGAGGAAATTGTGGATGAGCTCATTTACCTTTTTTATCTCGTTCATTACACTCTCTAGAAGGTACACAATCTCATCCTTTTCTTTGAATTCTTTTTCCAGTATCGTTTCTTTCACGTGGCTTACAGAAAGGGAAATGAAATTTAAGGGGTTTCTTATCTCGTGGGCTATCCCGGACGATATCTGTCCTATAAGGGATAGCCTCTCAGATTCTTTTAGCCTTTCTTCCAGCCTTTTCCTCTCAGTCATCTTTTCTATCATCTCGTTATAGCTTTCGATTAGCGTTCCTATCTCGTCTTTCCTTTCCGTTCTCTCTATCTTTTTTAAATTTCCCTCGATTATGCTTTTGCTTGCCTCGGCAATCTCTTTTATCGGTCGAGTGTACTTTTCAGCAAGAAAAAGACAGAGAATGGCTCCAATGGCAAAGATAGATAAAGTTGCGATTACCCTTTTTATGTGGTTTCTTTTTTGGATGAGTTTATAGTCGTCGAGCACCATGCTAATATGTATGTATCCAAGGTGTTTTCCCTTAACAGATACAGGCATTATGACGTTATAGGGCCTTTGGGTCTCCTTTTTCCCTTCCTCTCCAAGTCTCGCAACTATAAATAAATCTTTTTTCAACTTCTTTTCCACTCTTACCCTTTTTGGCACAACATTAGGAAAGAACTCCTCAAGAACGAACCTATTTAACCTTACAAGATCCCTTTCGCTTTTCGATTCTTCGTAAGATTTTTTAAGTTTCTCGATGTAATCTTTCGTCTCTTTTGGTATCTTTGCGAATCCTTCTTTAGATAGCACGAAACTCCAAAGATCGGGGATCCGTAAAAGCTCATTTAACCAGTCTATCGTGTTAGCCTGCGAACTGAGCTGGTATGGAAGGTTGAGATTAGAAATCTCAATACAAAGTCTCTCTATCTCCTGTCTACTTTTGAATTCTAAAGGTGAAAAATCGGCAAGAGCGATCTTTTCGTCTATCGTCTCCTTATGCCCTACCTTTTTTGGATTCGAAGAGGCTATGACCTCTGACCTGTCACTTATTATGCTTATCTCTTTTATACCTTTCTTATTGAGCGTATCCACGTAAGCTTTAAGCCTCGTTGTAGAATCGCCTCTATATGTCAATTCTTCAACGCTTATCTGGATCGCCTTAGTTAGGTCGTCTATATTTTCAGTTATCTTCTGGATGATGAGATCCTCAGTTCTGGAATATATGATCGTAAGGGATGTTAAAGATCCGATAAGGAGAAAAAAAAGGATAAGTAAGAGTTGGGTCTTCAATGAAAAGCTCATAAATTTCGATTTTAAGCTTTTAACCATTTTAGCCTTCCTTTTATGGTCTCTTCCGGAATGAACCTCAGTATGGAATCTATTGGGGGGCCTGTCTTCTTTCCAGTCAAAAGGACCCTCAAGGCCAAAATCTCTTCCTTTGTGCGAAGGACCCCAAGCCTTTTTAGTCTTTCAACTATGGATGCGAAAGAAAAGCCTTCTTTAGCCTCTAAGACATCTTTGAGCGCACATGCGATCTTTTCTGAGGTCTCTACCGTTTTTAAAAACTCAAAACCCTCTTCCGATATCATCGGTTCTTTGAAAAGCCGGATAGACTCTTTTAGATCATTTAAGGTCTCCGCGTTCTCTTTTAGAGCATCTATAACTTCTTTTTCTTCGTCTTTAAGACCCAAAAGTGCTGTAAGCTCATCTGACGGGAGTTTTTTTATGTAATTTCTATTGAACCACAAGAGCTTATCGAAATCGAATACCGCATCCGATCTAGATATGGATTCTATTGAGAAAGATTCAACCATTTCTGGAAGATCCATGATCTCTTTTTCCGTTTTTCTTCCAAGAACTGTAAGATAGTTAAATACGGCAGAAGGAAGTATCCCCATCTCCCTCAATGTCCTTATCTTATTAGAACCTTCCCTTTTGCTTAAGGGTTTTCCATCTTTTCCCAAAAGAAGAGAATGGTGGGCATACACCGGATGGGGCCTTCCTAGTGCCTCGAATATGAGGATCTGTTTTGGCGTGTTAGGGATGTGGTCCTTTCCCCTTATTACGTGGGTTATGCCCATAAGCATATCATCCACTGCGGCAGCGAAATTATACGATGGGGTTCCATCGGCCTTCATGATTATGAAGTCGTCAAGGTAATCTTTAGGAAAGGTTATACGCCCAAATACTGAGTCTAAAAACTCTACGGTTCTTTCCGGCGTAGAAAATCTTATAACTGAAGGTATGCCTTCCGATTCAAGTCTTTTTCTTTCAGAATCGCTAAGATTCTTACACCTTTTATCGTACCTTGGAGGCTCTTTCCTTTTTTCACATTCTTCCTTTAGTTTTCGTAGCCTCTCCTTAGAACAGAAGCACTTATACGCGTATCCCTTATCTATTAAGGTCTTCGCATACTCATGGTAGATATGGAGCCTTTGGGACTGCCTATAGATCTTTTCATCCCATTTTACTCCGAGCCATAAAAGGTCTTCAAGGATCGAAGATTCAAAATGTGGATCCGAGCGTGCCCGATCCGTATCCTCTATTCGCAAAAGAAAGTGACCCCCGTTCTTTTTCGCAAAAAGAAAGTTTAAAATCGCAGTCCTTGCGTTTCCTACGTGAAGGTATCCTGTTGGGCTTGGCGCAAATCTCACTCTAACCATCTTTTTCAATAAGGACTACCGCGTAAGCCTCAATCCCCTCTTTCTTCCCCACAAATCCAAAACCTTCCTTAGTCTTTGCTTTTACGGAAATGCTTTCTTCGGAAAGGCCAGTGATCCTCGATAGGTTCTTTACTATCCTTTCCCTAAAAGGCGAAATTTTAGGTTCTTCAAGAATCACAACCGAATCTATGTTCAGTATGCGAAACCCCTTCTCTTTTAACATCCACATACACTCGAGAAGGATTCTTTCACTTTCAAGACCCAAGTACTCTGGGTCCGTATCCGGAAAATGGCTACCTATGTCTTTTGATGATATAGCCCCTAAGATTGCATCGCATATGGCATGGATTAGAACATCTCCGTCAGAATGGCCAAGAGGCCCTTTCTCGTAGGGTATCTCGATTCCTCCGAGCACAAATCTCCTGCCAGGCACAAGCCTGTGGCAGTCATAACCTAAACCTACTTTCATCGCTCGGATTTATAAGGCATTATACCATGCTTTTTAAATGGGAGAGAAGACCTTGGGCTATTATGAGATCTTCTGGTGTGGTTATCTTTATGTTAAAGGGTGAACCTTCAATAACTTTTACTTTCTTTCCAAGATATTCGATAAACGTTGAATCATCGTAGCCAAAGAGCTTCTTTTCCATCCCGTCCCTATATGCCTTGATTATAAGGTCGTATTTGAATGTCTGAGGTGTCTGAACCGACCAGAGCGAACTCCTCTCCAAGGTCTTTTGCACAAACCCCTCTTTCGATACGACCTTTATCGTCTCTTTTACAGGAAGCCCAGGGATTATAGCATCGTATAACTCCATAAGGGCTACGGATTTCTCTATGAATGAAGGGGAGACAAAGGGCCTTGCTCCATCGTGTATGACAACAATATCGCACTTACAGTCTATCGCCTCAAGACCGTTTCTTACGGAGTCCTGCCTTAGCCTTCCTCCGATCACTATCTTTGATAGTTTGCTAAACTTATACTGCTCTAAGACCTCTTCCTGGAAAATCGGAAGATCCTTTTGGTTCACAACCAGATATATATCGTGGATAGCCCTACATTCCTCGAATATCTCAAGGGTATTCACAATTATCGGTTTTCCATCGAGTAAGAGAAACTGCTTATTCGTTGGAGCACCCATCCTTTTTCCAGTCCCACCGGCAAGGATTATCGCTATTACCCTCATCTATCTTATTTGCTCCTCGTATCTATACTCGTCGGGAAAGTAAAATTCCCTCTCCGCATGCTCTTTTAATTTTCCGAACACCATCCTTCCGGACGGTGTCTGCAAAACACTGGTAACTATTATATCCACGTTTTTTCCTATGTGTCTTCTTCCATCTTCGATCACAACCATAGTTCCATCTTCAAGGTAACCTATGCCCTGACCGAACTCCTTCCCCTCTTTTACAACCCTAATATTTAGCGGCTCACCCGGCAAAATCGGTGGTTTTAGGGCGTATGCGAGTTGATTGATATTTAAAACCTCTATTCCCTGTAATTCGGCAACCTTATTCAAATTGTAGTCATTAGTCACTATCTTTCCCGAAAATCTCTTGGCAATGGCGATAAGCTTCATATCCACATCTTTTAATTTTGGAAAATCATAATCGACTATCTTTACTGGGATTATGTTCTGCTTTTGAAGCCTATGGAGAATCTCTAAACCCCTTCTTCCTTTCACCCTCTTTATATGGTCGGGCGAGTCAGCTATATGCTGGATCTCGTATAGCACAAACTGGGGAATGACTAGTGTTCCCTCTATAAATCCAGTCTCTACCACATCAGCGATCCTTCCATCTATGATTGCGCTCGTATCTAATATCTTTGCTCCCTCTAGCTCCTGGAATTTCTCAAATACGGGAAGCTTTGAAAGATCTAGACTTTTACTCTTTTCGACCCCGATCCTAAAACCGAGGTAACCCATAACGAAGTAGATAAGGACGTATATTGGAAGGGTAATTGGCATCTTCTCGGATATGCTGAATAGAAGCTTCGATATGAATAGGTTTGCAATCACAAGGCCAACTATAATTCCAAGAAGGGAACCGACTATCACCTTTAGGGGTATATCCTTTAGCCTTCTTTCTAGCTTTACGATAATATAGCCGAAAATTATACCCGCTATTGCACCAACTAAAGAGAGGATGAAACTCTGGAAGATCTCTTTGAATATGAAGTATCCGGAAAGGGCTGTGACAAGAAGGAGGAATATCTGGACTATGAGATCCACAGTTATCCTCTGTGGTTCTTTTTGAATATGCTTTCTATTTCAGCCTCAATTACGTCTTCTTCCTTGTTTAAGGCAAAAGAAAGCTCCTTTTTTAAGAGGTTTTTTGCCATCTCAAACATCTTTTTTTCTCCAAAGGATAGCTCTTTTAAGAGTTTTAGACCGTAAAGCTCCCTTAGGACGGATGCCACTTCAAATATGGAGCCACTCTTTATCTTTTCCATGTATTCTTTGTATCTTCTATTCCACGGAGATGTGTCAGGGATTACGTCTTTCTCTTTTAGGATCTCGTAAACCTTCTTTACCTCTTCTTCCCCTATTATGCATCTTAAGCCAGAATTTTCAGCACCATCAACAGGAACCATAATCGTCATATCAGTATCTAGGATCCTCATAATGTAGAAAGCCTTCCTTGTCCCAGAAAACTCCCTCTCCTCAATAGACTCTATCCTTCCTACTCCATGTCCTGGATATACGGCAACCTCTCCAACTGAGAACTTCTTTTTACTCTGGGGGTTCTTTCCTGACATGGATAAAAATTATACAACTTTTTTCGATTACCATCAAGGGAGGGGGGAAATAAAAAAAGGGGGCTTTAAGCCCCCTTTTGGATGGCTTTTAGAAGAAGTAGTAGGCTCCGAATCTGTAGATGTTATTGACGCCTCTCTTCTTTAGTTTATCTGTGCTTGCTATGTCCTGGTCACGTACTGAAGACTTCGCTAAACCAACTCCCGCAAACTTCACCTTCTCCCTCTCCCAATCGAAGGTGAATTTCAGTGCAGGGTTAGGATCG
>JANXAF010000010.1:30703-64383 GCA_025062045.1 Thermodesulfobacteriota bacterium | reverse complement strand
TAATCTTAAGAAGGAGCGATTCCTTAATCCTTTTTTGCCGGAACTTGTCTTTTACCTCCAAAATGAGAAAAAAGAACGTTCGGCCATAAAGAATGAGGGTAGCAAAAAGCGTAGAGAAATGTAACATGACATCATACGTTAGCCCTCCCTGTTCAAACCGGAAAAACCAGGGAATGAGAATAAGGTGGGCAGAACTACTAATCGGTAAAAACTCTGTCACACCCTGGATTATACCTAGGATGAGGCTTTGGGCTAAGCTCAAGAGAGATCCCCTGGAAGGAACCTAAACCCGATCTCAATGTACTCAGTTGATATGGACTGTGGGAAAGGGGGGAAAGGGTCGCAGGCACGAAGAGTTCTAAGGACCGCCTCGTCATAAATCCTGTTACCAGATCTCTTTTCCATATTGAGATCGACAATTCTTCCATCCCTCCTTATTGTGATAACGACTATAGTCTCCAAATCCTTCCTCAGTGCGAGACCTCCTGGGAGGCCCCATGCTTTTTTTACCTTGTCCCAGATCATTCCGATATATGTCTGAGTTGCAGGATCAATCGGAATTGAACTTCCACTTACTTGCGAAGTTCCTAATCCACGAACTTTCTCTTCTTGCGATTTGCCTTCAGCTTGGCCAACACTGAGATAGTGGGTCTTCGATCTAAGTTCCTTTATCCTTTCTTCCAGATGGGCTAACTCCTCTTTGGTAGGCGAACTTGGAAGCTCTTTCGACAAGGAAAGTGACTTTTCCACGGAATTCCTCTTTATGTCCTTTCGGATTTTCGCTTCCGTTTTTAAGTTTGGTTTCGGTTTGGTTTGGATTTCAGTTTTTGCTCCTTTTGTTTGAGTCTCGTGAAATTTTTTTTCCTCCAATGCCTTGGTTGGTTGTGCTTCATGTCCGATTGAAGTTACGATATTTACCGAATAGGAGTAAGGGAAGTCCATCTTTTTTATACTTTTCTTTACGGCGACGGATAAAAAAGTGAAGCAGGCGAGATGCAGGATGATAGAAAGAATAAGCATTCGAAAAAAGGATAGCTCCTGAGTCATTCTTCCTCCGGCCTCGTGACTATGTTTATCCTTTCTATCCCTGCTTCTCTAATTATTCCCATGCATTTGACTACGAACCCATAGCTTACATTTTTGTCCGCCTTAAGGTATATCTCTGCTTCCGGTTTTCCAGAAAATATCAGACTGAGTGCGGGTTTCAAATCGGAAAGTTTGATCCTCTTTTCATTTAGTATCAGTTCTTCGTTTTTCGTTATATATAGGATTTGCGGTTCATCCTTTTGGGGTAAAGGCTTAGCTGTCATTTTAGGTACGTCAACCTTTACTCCGTGGTGCATCATAGGAGCAGTTATCATAAATATGATAAGGAGTACGAGCATGACATCAACAAGCGGAATTATGTTGATCTCAGAAAGTACATCACCGTTATTTCTTCGAACCTTCATATTTTTAAGCGAGAGTTGTAAGATAGGTTGAGAACCTTTCGAGCCGATTGGAGATCCTTCTACTCCTTATCACCAGATAATTGTAAGCGACAACCGCCGGAATCGCTGTGAGTAAACCGAAAGCCGTTGCGATAAGTGCCTCACTGATACCAGGGGCGACCACAGAGAGACTTGTGGACCCCCTTATTCCTATTTCTCTGAAGGAGTCCATAATTCCCCAGACAGTCCCAAAAAGACCAACAAACGGCGCAGTGTTAGCGGTGGTTGCGAGAAACGAAAGATAGTTCTGTAGCCTTTCAGTCTCCTCCTCAACCCCTATTTTTAGTCTCTTTTCAACATCAAGGGTGAATTCCTTTGTATGGCCTGGATTTTCCCTAAATCCTTTACTTTGGGCCTCATATGCGATAAGGGCGAGTCTGTAGTAGGGACTTCCCCTGAAAGATCTCATTGCGGCGAGTAGTTTTTTTAATGATTCTATCTCACCAATTACAGAACTTATCCGCTCCCCCTCTCTGTCCATGGCGTTAAACTGCCTTATTTTAAAAAAGATGATAGCCCAGGAAACCACCGAAAAAAAAAGGAGAACAAGCATCACAGCCTTGGCGACAGGTCCGGAATGGACTATCATTCCCAAAATACCGCCGGAGAAGCCTCCCAGAAACGACATAAGCTAAATATACACTAGGAGTTTAGGTCTTGTAAATAAAAACCCCCTGGGTAATTCCCAGGGGGAAGGGGGGTTATTATGAGAAGCTTAGTGGAGGTGATTGCTTGAGGTTGTGAATTCAAACACAATCTTCGCACTTATTATAAGGTTTCTTATGTAGCTTGTCAAGAGTTTTTTTCAAAATTTTAAAATCACTTTTAGCTTCCGGGCCAATTATGTGACTTTTTTAACAAGCCCCTCCCCAAAGACCAATTCCAATATTTGACGATCGGATTATCCGAAGTAAAATTATATGGTCGAATAGGTTGGTCACCTTATAATGGTAAAGGTTAAAATCTGTGGAATTCGAACGTTGGATGAGGCTATGATGTGCGTCGAAGAGGGATCAGATGGTTTGGGTTTCATATGCGGTGTCCGCTATAAGGCAGAGGACGCAACAGAAATTGACACAATTCGAAAAATCGTAAAAAATCTTCCCCCATATGTGACAACTGTTTTTGTGACCCACTTAGAAGATGTAGGAGAGCTTAAGGGTCTTTTTCGTTTCTCCTTATGTCAGGTTCTGCAGATTCAAGGGGATATGTCACCCGAGAATGTGGTAAAACTGAGAAACTTTTTTCCTTTTGCGAAGTTCGTAAAGGCAGTGCACGTCAATCGAGAAAACCCTCTGGAATACGCCAAAAGATACGAAGAGACCGTGGATGCTTTACTCCTTGACACCATGACTGAGGATAGAATAGGAGGGACGGGGATCCCCTGTGACTGGAACATATGCAGATTTATTAGGAAGTCAGTGTCAAAACCTGTGATCCTTGCCGGAGGACTATCTCCTGAAAATGTTTTAGAGGCCCTTGAGGTGGTACGACCTTACGGGGTAGATGCAAATAGCAAACTAGACGATCCTGAGGGAATGAAGGACAGGAAGAAGGTGAGGGAGTTCATAAAAAAAGTCCGCTCATGGATTGGACCTTTTTAAGTTGAAGTGGGACCTGCCACGTACGGAGAACGTGTGACAATAAAGACTTTTAAGATAAATGAGGAGAAGTGTTTAACTATTACTCTTTCCCGTTCTTATATACCTCAGAGGAGCTATACGTCGGAACCTTTAGTATCCTGCAGGTCTGGGAGCAAAAGTTTAGAAAAAAAGATATAACCACACAAATTGTAAGCAAAATTACCTTCTTTACCATTTCACCTTTTTGTCAACACTTTCAAAGCTTCAATTA
Source organism: Thermodesulfobacteriota bacterium (assembly GCA_025062045.1). Classification (NCBI taxonomy): domain Bacteria; kingdom Pseudomonadati; phylum Thermodesulfobacteriota; species Thermodesulfobacteriota bacterium. Next base: position 61,039 of record JANXAF010000010.1, on the reverse strand, counting down.
TTTCTTTTTCTCCCACATAAGTATCCTTTTTCCCATTCCTTACTATTACACATGTCGGTGTGGCATTCACTCTATCTTCCTTTAGGTAGCGTGTGAAAGACGCAAAGATAGGATTAGGGTCAAACTTTACTGGTTTTATTCCCTTTGTTTTTAAATGTTCCTCCAACTTTTGGGGATTGTCTATCTCCTTATTTGCCGCTTCGATAAGGGCGTTCCGTATGAAGAATGCGAACTCCAAACTTTTTTGGCCTTGGTTTAGGGAGTAAAGAAAGTAACGGGCGTATAACGCCGAATATCTGTGGATGGGTGTATCTATGAAAGTTACTGACACTATGTTTTTCGCTACTAGTTCCTTAAGGAGAGGTTCGATCTTTGGTTCCATTGCTTTGCATGGACCGCAAAAGTAATCCGTGTACAGTCTCACCAAGATTTTTCCATCACCGAAGGTGGAAAGGAGCTTTTCCTGGGTCTCTTCTGCGTAGGAGACCGAAACGCCTCCCCTAAAGAAAAAACCGAAGAATGTCAAACCTGTAAGAATTAGTATCAAAACGACGATTTTTTTTGTTCTTTCGTAATTTAGTGCGAACTGTGACATTAGCGCACCTCCAAATATCAGGCAATAGGTACAATATACCTCGTAATAAAGCTGGTATCCAAGAAGGAATATCTCTGCTCCAACTCCCACGGAGAGAATAGCAAGTAGGGCGCCTTGTCTCCGAAGCACCGAAAGTAGCCCGATAGCTACCATAAAAGTAATGCCGACGTACTCTAGTTCGAAATTTAATATATAGCCTTTGAGTAAGGAACATCCATATTCACACCGAAGGTAAAGATACTGGACGAAAATAGCAAGAATGGAAAGGAAAAGTGTCAAAGGGTGTTTTTGTCTCCTAAGAAACGCAAAACAGTGTTTCACGTTCAATTTTTTAGCAACTGTAATTATACTTTCTCTCTGAGCCTTTGACAATAAAGGCCTAGCAATCGAAATATCCCCGTTTTTCTAGCATAGATCCATAAGTTCGTTCCGACAACACAAAACGTTAGAAGGAGGATTAAAATTCGGGAAAGCTCAATGTAGATGAGCTTTTCGACGTAGTACGCTATGAAAGAGCCCGCATATGCCTTATCTGGTTCGTGTTTTTCCCTGATGTAAATCTCTAGATACGTCAAAGGACAGTAAAGATCGAAAGTCTGAATAAAGAATGCAAAGAAAAGACCAAATATGTGAAGTATCCTTAGCTTTTTTGATTTTAGCCCAAAAAAAGCGCCAAATAAGAGAAATAGGATCCAAAAGAAGTGTACCAGAATGACAAAGTCTGCAAGTACTTTATAAACCATTCAGGATACAAACAAAGAGATCATTTTATCCCCAAAACGTGATTCCAGAGGACAAAAGACAACGGCGAAAGTAATGTTGAGAAAGCTATGGCATCGGATGCCAGCTTGGAATCCCCACCCAACTCACGGGCCATAACGTATGACGATATGGCAACCGGGCTCGAAAGGAGTATAATGGCAGGATGTGCGTATACGTCCGGAATGCAGAAAAACTTTATGATCGGAAGCGCAAAAAACGGAAGAGAGAAGAGCTTAAAGATCGATGCAATAATAGCAGGTAGGGAACTACCGGAGGAAAAACCTAGCTTCATTGTTGCCCCAAGCATGATGAGGGCCATGGGTAAAGTTACGTGGGAAAGAATATTCATAGTCTTAAATATGACTTGGGGTATCCTAATACCCTTCCAAACAAACAATATTCCTGCAAAAGTGGCAACTATCACGGGAGTCTTGAATATGGAGAGGATAGCTTTAAAAAACCCGTTCTCGATCTTCTTCACGGTCAAATGGTGCGAGATAATCCCTATAGTGTTGTTAAGTAAGATCAAAGATCCCACAAGGAAACTCCCTTTCTGTAATGCTTCCTCCCCAAGCGTGTAAAAGAGGACGGCAAGTCCCACATATGAGACATTTCCGTGGATTGAAGTCTGTACGAAGGTACCGAATCTACTCCCATTTAACTTAAGTAGAATTCCCGACCCTACAGAAAGTGAAAGCGTAATTGCGGTGGGGAATAGAATCAAAAGAAGGTTCTTTAACTTAATGAGCTCGAGGCTTGACTTTGTTATTCCGAGAAAGACAAGGATCGGCAAAAGGAAATTAAAGGTGAACCGATTCATCTCTTTTATCGTTGTTTCATCAAAAAAGCCCGCTTTTTTTACAAAATAACCAAAAAGTATGACGAGAAATATGGGAATGATCGCCTCTGTAATCCCCACTTTTTAACCCTACAAGTTATAGCCTTTGGATATCAATTCAATAACGCCACTTCTAACCATCATTATGGAAAAGGCCGCAAGAATTATTGAGAAAAGTTTTCCCAGACCCCTTGTTCCCCCTTCTTTTAATATCTTCATAATCCAGATAGAGTTACGGAAAACGAACCAGACAATGAGAATATTAACTCCGAAGCATAAAAGGGTAGGGATGTAGCCGTAAGAGGAGGCGCTGATAAGAAGGACTGTTAAAACCCCAGGCCCAACTATTAATGGTATACCCATTGGAACAACACCTAAACTTTCCTTAGGAAAAGATCTCATCTTTTCGGGAAAGACTATGTCAACTATCGATATTATAAATAGCAAGATTCCGCCTGCAACCTTAAAATCGGAAACGGTTATACCCAAAATCTGGAATACCCATTCTCCAAAAAGAAGAAATCCAACCCCCGATGCTCCGGCTGTTAACACAGAGACATCCACTATCCTTCTTTTTTCATTTTCTCCTAGCTCACTTGTAAGTGAAACGTATATCGGGAGAATTCCGATGGGATCTATGGCCACAAAAAAGGGTATAAATGGCAAAAAAAACTCGGTACCAACTCTGGCTAGAAAAGATTCCATGAGCTTGGGTCAAAAAATCAAATTTTCAGGACCAGATTTATCATGTCTCCCCTCGTAAACCCCATTTTGTGGAAAAACTGCAAAAGATCCCAGTCATTCCAGTTTACGAGTGTGTAGACGGTGTCGATCTTGTATTTTTTTAAATTCTCTATTAGTTTTGTGGTCAGAAGCCTGGCAATTCCCCTGTTCTGATAGTCAGGATCTATTCCTATAGTATCAATCCACCCTATGTTTGTAGGTACCCTAAATTCCCAACCACTTATTCCGCCTAATATGAAACCGACAACCTTTCCGTCTATCTCTGCTACAAGGGAAACATCCTCTGGTCTTGTGTCTTTCTGTTTCACAACCTTGTTGTACCAATAATCCGGTCTTTTCTCCCCAAGGACTTTCGTATCTATCTCCACTATAGCATCAAGGTCTTCTTCCCTTAATGTTCTAATCACAAGTCGATCTAAAAAACCTGCCATGTCTTCCCCCTTACATCGTATTTCTCTTTAAGAGGGGTAGACTATAAGCCGGGTTCTGTATCCCTTTCGGGACGGTGGCCATTCCTCTGAGACCCACTATAGGTCTTTGTGCGGCCTACCCGGATTGATGGGCGAGCAACCCATTCACGCCTTTTGCGTGACTCCTGCTTGGCCTTGCACCGGATGGGGTTTACCGTGCCTTCCCTGTCACCAGGGAAGCGGTGAGCTCTTACCTCACCTTTTCACCCTTACCACAGCTTTTGCTGTGGCGGTCTATTTTCTGTGGCACTTTCCCTGGGGTTACCCCCGGTCCCGGTTAGAGACCATCCTGCTCTGCGGTGCCCGGACTTTCCTCCCCGTCTTCTGGGGCGGCCACCCGTCTACCCCTCTTTATCGCCTCCCTCGCTAGGCTATCAGCTGCTTTGTTGTCCTCTCTTGGGACATATTGTATCAAAAATCTGTCGAACCTGCCAATAAGCTCAGCTACTTCTTTAAAACAAGCCTTTAGTTTTTTGTCTCTTATTTTGTAAATCCCCGTAATCTGGTTGACGAGGAGCTGAGAATCAGAATACACGGCAATCTCTTTGGCCGAAAATTGTAGTGCCCTTTTTAATGAGTGTTTTAAAGCTTCATACTCCGCAACGTTATTAGTTGTAATCCCAAGATAAATGGACTCACTTAAAACTTTTTTTCCGTCTGGAGCATAAAGAATAACACCTATCCCGGCGGGACCGGGATTACCAGATGAGGCCCCATCTACGAAGGCATGCCATCTCTCACTTTTCATCTATGTAGTAAAATATTCGGTTACAATTGGGGCAAGAGATTATCTGGTTATTTTTCGTGACTTCTATAAAGAGTTGGGGAGGGATGTTAACATAACAACCGAGACAAACCCCGTTTTTTACGTTAACAACCGCAATACCCTGTCTTTTTTCCCTAATTATGTTGTACCTTTCTTTGAGTTCCGGGCTTATCTCGTTCATAAGTCTTTCCTTTTCAGTTCTATATACTGCGATTTGTTCATCAAGGGTCGACAGATCATTCTGTATCGATCTTTTCTCTTCCTCTATTTCCTTTTTTCTCTTCTCGTAGTATTTGACCGACTCCTGATAGTCCTTTTTTAGCTCTTCTATCCTATCCATTAGGATCAGTATGTCTTCTTCAAGCTTATCCAGTGCTTCCTTTGCCATTTCGATCTCTTTTAGCATCGCCTGATATTCCTTATTTGTTTTCACTTCAAATAGCCGTGCTTCTTTTTTCTTTATCTTTTCCCTTTCTTCGTCTAGTTCTCTCTCTTTCCTTCTCCTTTCCTTTTCAAGTTCATCGATGATTATTTTCTCTTTGTCTATCTTCTCTTTTAGCTGCCTAAGCTCAAAATCAAGCTCCTCTATCTTTTTGGGACCCAGGGCTAACTTTCTTTCTGTTTCCATTATTTTAAGGTCTGTTTTTTGAATCTCATAAAGGATTTTAAGTTCGTTTTCCAATTTATCCCTCCCCCAATAACTTATGAGGGGGTGCACCTCTTTGGCACACCCCCTCAAGGAGAAACCTTAACTTTACATTCAAGCTTCATCATAGTTTTTGTACTTTGGGCCCACCTGGCCTCGAACCAGGGACCTTCCGGTTATGAGCCGGTGGCTCTTCCAACTGAGCTATGGGCCCCCTGATTTTACGCAATTAGGATAACTGAACCGAACCGCATTGTCAACTTCAAATTGACTTCCTTTTACCTCAGTAGTTATAATTTAGGGCTTTGTGCGGGCCAGTGTACAGAAATTCCCTTTGCGGAACTCTAAAAACGACTGATGTTGGAAAAAGAGTTCTCCTTTCCGGATGGGTATATAGGAAGAGAGACCACGGTGGTGTCGTCTTTGTCGATTTGAGGGATACAAGTGGAGTTGTCCAGGTAGTTTTTTCACCCGAATATTCGCCCGAGGCACACAGTTTGGCAAAGAATGTGGGACCAGAGTACGTGATAAAAGTTTCTGGGTACGTCAGAAGAAGACCCCCAGGAACCGAAAATCCGGAAATTCCAACAGGTGACGTAGAGGTCACCGCCGAAACCCTCGATATACTTAACGAGTGTAAAGAGCTTCCATTTAGCTTAACGGAGGAGGAACCGAACGAAATCCTAAGATTGAAGTACAGATACCTAGATATGAGAAGGCCCGAAATACAGGAGATCTTCAAAGCAAGAAGCAGGGCCTATAAGATTGTTAGAGATTACTTCTATTCCAAAGGTTTTTACGAGTTCGAAACCCCACATTTTACAAAAAGCACACCGGAGGGGGCAAGGGATTTTATAGTGCCGAGTCGACTCAATCCTGGACACTTTTACGCACTTCCCCAGTCTCCTCAGCTCTTCAAACAGATACTAATGGTTGCCGGATTTGACAAATATTTTCAGATTGCCAGATGTTTTAGGGACGAGGATTTAAGAGCGGATAGGCAGCCGGAGTTTACCCAAATCGATGTTGAAATGAGTTTTGTGGATGTGGATGACGTGATAGAAGTAAGTGAGGGGATGGTGAGAGAGCTGGTAAAAGGATTGACGGGGAAAGATGTCATAACACCTTTTCCAAGACTGAGTTACGACGAAGCTATTGAATGTTACGGTACAGACAAACCGGACCTTAGGATAAATTTAAAAATTGTCGACACCACAGACATATTCCAGACAACGCAACTTGAGATAGTGAGAAAAGTTCTCGAAAGAAACGGTAGCGTTAAGTGCATACATCTCAGAAAAAGGAGCCTTTCTAGAAAAGAATTGGATCTGTGCGTAGATAAGGCGAAGGAGTTGGGCGCGGAAGGTCTAATATGGATGAGAAAAGAAAAGAATGGTTTTCAGTCCCCCGTAAGTAAATATCTAACGGATGAAGATTCAAAAAGAATTGAAGAAAGGCTCGCGCCTGAGGACGGGGACATTCTTTTCTTTATGGCTGGACAAAAAGAAAAGGTAAATGAAATTATGGGCAAATTTAGGATCTACCTCGGTGAGAGATATGAGAGTGTATGTGCCGATGAGCTTAAGTTTGTATGGGTTGTTGATTTTCCTTTACTAGAATACAGCGAGGACGAAAAAAGGTACGTTGCAAGACACCATCCTTTTACATCTCCGGCCGTGGATTTAAAAAAATTTAGTGGTAGACCTGAAGAGATAAAGGCGAAGGCTTACGACTTAGTGCTCAATGGGGTTGAAATCGGAGGAGGGAGCATAAGGATTCACAAAAGAGAAGTTCAAACGGAAATGTTTAGACTTTTGGGCATAGACGAAAACGAAGCTCAGGAAAAATTCGGATTTTTCCTTGACGCGTTAGAACTTGGTGCTCCCCCACATGGCGGGATTGCTTTCGGGTTTGATCGGTTGCTCATGATGCTTCTCGGAAAAAAAAGCATTCGCGACGTAATCCCATTTCCAAAAACCCAGAAGGGGATTTGTCCACTCACGGGGGCCCCTTCTCGTGTCACGCAGAGGCAACTTAGTGAGCTCAGGATAAAGATAGTTTAAATAAGGAGGTAAGCTTGAAAAAGAGCAAGAGTTTTATCTTCAAAAATGCTCAAAAGATAAAAAAGTATCCTTTAGTTGAGGTTGAGGAGCCTGAACTTTTCAGGGACATGTTTCCCTATTCGGAAGTTTGCAGAATAAAATTCGACCACAAAATCGAACTCATAGACCCGCCGGATGAGATTTTCATCACCGATACCACATTCAGAGATGGCCAACAGGCAAGACCTCCCTTTACGGTGAAGCAAATTGCTGACCTTTACGAGCTCATGCATAAGTTAGGCGGTCCAAATGGTGTGATAAGGCAATGTGAATTTTTCCTTTACACTGAAAAGGACAGACAGGCTGTAGAAAAATGTTTGGAGAAAGGATTTCGGTACCCCGAGATCACGGGTTGGATACGGGCGAACAAAGAGGATTTAAAGCTTGTAAAAAGTATGGGTCTTAAAGAGACGGGTATACTTACGAGTGTCTCCGACTATCACATATTCATGAAGCTCAAAAAGAAGAGATCAGAAGCTTATAACGAATATCTAAAGATAGTTGAGGATGCATTAGAGCATGGAATAACACCTAGGTGCCACTTCGAGGACGTAACTAGAGCTGACATCTACGGATTTTGTGTTCCCTTTGCACAGGCACTTATGGAACTCTCTCAAAAGGCAAGGATGCCTGTCAAGATAAGGCTATGTGACACACTTGGGCTTGGTGTGACATATCCTGGGGCTGCTCTTCCCAGGTCGATCGGAAAGATAGTCAGAGCAATGATAGATGATGCCGGTGTTCCCTCCGAATACTTGGAGTGGCATGGTCACAACGATTTTCACAAAGTTTTGGTCAATAGTGTCAGTGCATGGCTTTACGGATGTACTTATGTAAACGGTACCTTACTCGGAATAGGAGAACGGACCGGAAATGCTCCAATCGAAGGGCTTATCATGGAGTACATCGGTCTTATTGGAAATGATAATGGGATCGATACGACCGTTATCACCGAAATCAGAAACTATTTCGAAAGGGAAATAGGATACCACATTCCCAGGAATCAACCATTCGTCGGAGCAGACTTTAATACAACGTCTGCTGGGATCCACATAGATGGACTTATGAAAGACAGGGAAGTATACACTTCCTTCGACACTGAAAAGATACTCAAAAGGCAGATCTCTGTCAATGTTACTGACAAATCTGGGCTTGCAGGTATCGCCCACTGGATCAATACACATTTTGCATTGGTCGGGAAAGACAGGATCGATAAGAATCATCCAGGGGTAGCAAAGATAAATAAATGGGTTCTAAGGCAGTACGAAGAAGGAAGAGTGACCTGCATTTCAGATCATGAGCTCGAGCACCTTGTACGTCGGTATATTCCTGAAATCTTCGTTTCCGAATTTGAGATGTTCAAGAAAAAGGCTTACGAGATGGCTGCCCACTTGATCGAAAGATACATAGACGATCCCGAGATCCGAAGCATGGTTCCGGAAAGGATAGAGGAAGTGTTAAAGAGGGTTGTGGAGGAATATCCTTACATTCAGTTCGCCTACGTTGTAAATAGGGAAGGAATAAAAATAACTAAAAACATAACTCAGGTTGTGGATCGGGCAAAGTACTATAAAATTGGTCTCCATGAAGACTTCTCTGACAGGGACTGGTTCATTCAGCCTATGAAGACTGGTAAGATACACGTGACAGACCTTTACTCTTCAAGGATCACAGGTGCACTGTGCATTACAGTTTCTGGACCCATAAGGAACGACTCTGGTGACATTGTGGGAGTTTTGGGGTTTGACATAAGGTTCGAGGATCTAACTAAAGCAGAAGAGGAAACGGAGGGTAAGTAAGATTGGCCAAGACAATAGTCGAAAAGATTTTGAGTTTAAACACAAGAACCGATGTGAGACAAGGAGATTACATAATTGTGAACGTTGACCGGATCTTACTCCAAGACGGTACCGCACCGTTGGCGATAAATCGTTTTATGGAGCTTGGTTTTAAGAAGCTTTTCAACCCTAAAAACGTTGTCTTTTTTATCGACCATGCTTCCCCAAGTCCTAGAAAGGAACTTTCCAACGACCATAAAAAGATAAGGGAATTTGCAGAAAAGTATGGCGCATTGCTTGTGGATGTGGGAGAAGGAATCTGTCATCAGGTAATGTGCGAACGGTTTCTGTCGCCCTGTGAAGTCCTCCTTGGTGCGGACTCTCACACAACGACAGGAGGTGCGTTAGGTTCTTTTGCGACAGGTATGGGATCGACAGACATAGCGGTTGCTATGGGTCTCGGCAAAACGTGGATAAGAGTTCCAGAATGCTATAAGTTTGTGCTTCATGGGGAGTTTAAGACAGGAGTTTTCAGCAAAGATGTTATCCTCTATATCATAGGCATGATAGGAGCAGATGGTGCCAATTACAAGTCGATGGAGTTTGTGGGAGAAACTGTACGGAAACTTCCGGTTGAAGCAAGAATGACGATTGCGAATATGGCAGTTGAAGCGGGTGCGAAATGCGGGCTCTTTCCCTCGGATCTTGTCACTTTCATGTATCTTAGGGCTCGGGGGAGGGAAAAAACTTACGTAGAGATAATACCAGATGAAGACGCAAAGTATGAGAAAGTTTACGAGATAGACATCGAAAAGATAACCCCTCAAGTGAGTCTCCCACATTCAGTTGACAACGTAAAAAGCGTAGAGGAGATTTCTCAAAAGAACATTGAAGTACAACAAATATTTATCGGTTCCTGTACCAATGGAAGGATAGGAGATTTGAGAATTGCGGCTAACATTTTGAAGGGAAGAAAGGTCCACAAAAATGTGCGGCTTATCGTCTGCCCCGCATCAAAATTCGTCTATTACCAGGCTCTTCAAGAAGGCATAGTAACGACTTTACTTGAGGCGGGAGCTATAATCCTTCCACCGGGATGCGGTCCGTGCATTGGACTCCACATGGGAATCCCGGGAGATGGCGAGAGATGCCTTTCGACATCCAACAGGAATTTTTTGGGAAGAATGGGCAACCCCGAGTCTGAAGTATATCTTGCTTCTCCAGCCACAGCAGCCGCGTCTGCTCTTAAAGGAAAGATCACAGATCCCAGGGAGGTAATGGATGATACTGAGGGGAAGGGCATGGAAATTTGGTGACAACATATCCACTGACCACATAATCCCAGGGAGGTTTTACCATCTGAGGTCGAACTTGGAGGAGCTGACAAAACACCTTTTTGAGGACATCCATCAAGGCTTTTACAAGAAAGTGAGGAAAGGAGACTTTATATTCGCCGGTAAGAACTTCGGACTTGGATCGAGCAGAGAACACGCACCTCTAATCATAAAAATGGCGGGTATAGATGCGGTGGTTGCTGCCTCTTTTGCTCGTATCTTTTTCAGGAACGCGATAAATGTTGGTCTTTTGGCCATAATTTGCGAGGTCGATGAAATTAGAGAGGGCGATCTCATTGAGATCAATACTAGTGAAGGTATCATAAAAAACTTAACTCAGAACTTTGAGAAAAAATTTCCTCCTCTGCCCCTCGTTATGCGAGACATCTTAAAAGAAGGTGGCTTGGTCCCCTACATAAAAAAGTATGGAGGGTTTAAAGTTTGACCCAGAAAGTTAGAATTCCGTACATAATGGGTGACGGCACAGGCCAAGATATATGGAACGCTTCCCGTGAACTCTTGGAAGAGGCGGTAATTAAGGCGTACAATCATGAAAAGGAGATAGAGTGGATATTCCTTTTGGCCGGTGAGCAGGCCCTGGCAAAGAAAGGGGTTTTAATTCCTCCCGAGACCCTTGAGACAATAAAAGAGTTGAAGTTTGCAATAAAAGGGCCTCTTTCGACTCCTATTGGGGGTGGATTCAGAAGCATAAATGTTTATCTTAGACAGGTCTTTGATCTTTACGTTTGTATAAGACCAATAAAGTATATTAAAGGGCTTCCAAGCCCGATAAGGAATCCTGATAGGATCGATATGATTATTTTTAGGGAAAATACGGAAGACGTCTATAAAGGGATAGAATGGGAGGCCGAGAGTGAGGAGGTAAAGAAACTTATAGATTTTTTAAAACATGAGATGGATGTCAGTTTGCCTTACGATTCAGGGATCGGGATAAAGCCAATAAGTAAAAAAAGAACGGAGAGGTTCGTAAAGTGGGTTCTAAATTACGCAGTAGAACACGGAAGGAGAAAGATAACGATCGTCCATAAAGGAAACATAATGAAGTATACTGAGGGAGCATTCAGGGCCTGGGCCTACAGTGTGTTGTCCGAGTTTCTAGAAAGGTTCCCTGAAAAGAAAATCGCAGTCAATGATGTAATAGCTGACAATATGTTCATGCAGGTTATTTTGAGGCCTGAAGAGTACGATGTGATCTTATGTCCCAATCTCAATGGGGACTATCTTTCAGACTGTTGTGCAGCCCTGGTTGGCGGATTAGGAGTGGCTCCTGGAGCAAACATAGGTGATGATATGGCAATATTCGAACCTACCCACGGAAGTGCTCCCAAATATGCGGGAATGGATGTTGTGAACCCTCTCTCGTTTATACTTTCTGCTTGTATGCTTTTTGACTACATTGGGTTAAGTAAGGCAAAAGAACTCATCGAGAATGCGATAGAGAGAACCCTAAATGAAAGGATAATGACTTATGATCTCGCACGTCATGTGGACGGTGTAAAACCGGTTAGATGTTCAGAATTCGGAAAAGCCTTGCTTGCCAGGTTGTTATAAGAAGGATTAATAATGGAAAGGAAAAAGGAAACAATCCAGCCAGAAGAGTTAAAGGCAAAGATTTTAAGCCTTTCTGAAAGGATCAACGTTTTAAGGGGTCATCTTTGACCTCGACTCTATCGGTAAAAAGATCCGAGAGTTAGATTCTGAGATTGCAAAACCGACCTTTTGGGAAGATCCTGAAAAAGCCCACGAGATCCTAAAAAAGAGGGCTAATCTTTCGGATGAAGTTGAACGGTGGAAGAATTGTGAGAGGGAGCTCGAGGAAATAGTAATCCTCGAAGGCTTTTACAAGGAGACGAACGATCCGGATGATTTAAAGGAACTCAAAAGCAAGCTCGAAAAACTCGAAGAAGAGCTCAATAGATTTGAAATAGAAAGGATGCTCGGGGGGGAGCATGACAAGGACAACGCCATAGTTTACATAAATGCAGGAGCTGGCGGCACTGAGGCTCAAGACTGGGCTGAGATGCTACTTCGGATGTACCTTAGGTGGGCTGAGAAGAAAGGTTTTGAGACACAGATCGTAGATATACTTTATGGTGAAGAGGCTGGCATAAAAAATGTGACATTTATTGTTAAAGGTCCATACGCCTACGGTTATCTTAAATGCGAAAATGGGATACACAGACTTGTAAGAATATCGCCTTTTGATGCAAACAGAAGAAGACACACATCATTTGCCTCTTTTTACGCTTACCCTGAGATTCCGGAAGAGATTGTTGTGGAGATAAGAGAAGAAGATTTACGCATAGAAACTTTTAGATCCAGTGGTCCCGGAGGACAGCACGTAAATAAGACCGAGTCTGCGGTAAGGATCACCCACATCCCAACCGGAATAGTCGTTCAATGCCAGAACGAGAGGTCACAGCACAAAAATAAACAGATCGCGCTCTCAATATTGAAATCTAGGCTTTACGAGCTTGAAAAGAAGAAAAAGGAGGAAAAGTTAAAGGCCCTAGGCCAGGAAAAAAAGGAGATAGCCTGGGGAAGCCAAATACGTTCCTATATACTTCATCCTTATAAACTCGTTAAAGACCACAGGACAAAACTTGAGTTGCACAACGCTGAAGAAGTGCTAGACGGAAATATAGACGAGTTTATCAAAGCTTACCTTTTACGCTTGACTTTTAAAGGTGATTAGGGGTATCTAATACGATATGAACCTTTTCGATGACGATAAACTTTCGGAACTGGAAGAGAAGATAGATACACTTTTGAAGAACTATAAAGCTCTGAAAGAGGAAAATGACAGGTTTCAGGAGAAGTTTAGGTTACTCGAGGCTGAAAATCGGGAACTGAAAGAGAAAGTAACATTGATGAAGAACGAGAAAGACTTAATTATAGAGAAGATAGGAGCCATCATTGAGAAGATATCGGCCATCCAGAGGTAATGGGAAAAAGGGTGGAAGTGACGATAGGCAACCAGCTATACACATTCGTAGGAGATGATGAAGAAAGGATCAAAAGGGCTGCTGTCCTTGTGGATAATAAGCTGAGCGAGGTCATAAAAGAACATGGGATCGTAAATACAGTAAATGCTCTTATTATGACCCTTATGGAGATGGCGGACGAATATTTGAGCTTAAAGGAGAGAATCGATCGCATAGAAGTGAGTACGAACCGTCTTTTAAAAAAAATGGAGGAGGTTTGAGGTTCCCTGCGATGTCCGTGATAAGTAGTGACTTCGAGCCAACACCTCATCTATGGGAGCCAGATCTTGTTGCCGGGAGCAAGCTCGCGAAAGCGAGAAGCCAAAGGCACAAGCGAGGCACCCACTTTAAATTTGAGGTTCAAGATCTACTATTTACACGGCATTGCGGGGATTTAAATAGAAAAATTCTTGAGGGTTAGTTGCTGAGGGAATAAAGGAATTCAGATATAAACTCACAAAAAAGGAGGTAAAACTAAGGCAAACTAATATTTTCCCCCTCATCACCTAACCCCTTAAAGTAAACAGGGGAAATGTTAATTATCGGATACGTTCTCGTAGCAATTTTTTCTGTTTTTTTTGGTCTTTATCTTTCCCGCTTCATCCAAAGAAAAAGGTTACAGGAGTACGAAAGGATAGGAAAAAAAATCCTAGAGGATGCAAAGCGGGAAGCTGAAGCCATAAAAAAAGAAGCGTCCCTCCAAGCCAAAGATATTGTGCTTCAGGCAAAATCTGAGCTCGAACAGGAAATAAAGGCAAAAAGGCTTGAACTACAAAAGATTGAACAGAGACTTGCTCAGAAAGAGGCAAGTTTTGACCGGAAACTAGATCTCCTCGACAAAAAAGAAGAAGAGCTCGCGAAAAAGGAAAAAGAATTGATGGAGAAAGAGGCTGATGTTCGGGAAAAGGCGAAAGAGTACGAAAAGCTTATCGAGAAGGAAAGGGAAAAACTTGAAACCATCTCTGGAATGACAGTTGAAGAAGCGAAGAATATGCTACTTCAGATGGTAGAGGAAGACGCTAAATTTGAGGCTGTAAAGATTTACAAAAGGATAGAAGAGGAAACCAAGGAAAAAGCGGACAAAAAGGCTAAAGAGATCATAGCCCTTGCGGTTCAAAGATATGCGGGAGAATACGTTGTGGAGGAGACGGTTTCTGTTGTACAGCTTCCAAATGAGGAGATGAAAGGGCGTATAATCGGAAGAGAGGGAAGAAACATAAGGGCCCTCGAGGCAGCAACTGGTGTCGACATAATAATAGACGATACTCCTGAAGCTGTAATCCTTTCTTGCTTTAATCCCATAAGGCGGGAAGTTGCAAGGCTTGCCCTTGAAAGACTGATTACCGATGGAAGGATACACCCTGCAAGGATAGAGGAAGTCGTAGCAAAAGTGGCCGAGGAGCTCGATGAGAAGATCAAGGAGATTGGCGAGAAGGCGGTCTTTGATTTGGGGCTTCATAATGTCCATCCCGAGCTTATAAAGCTCCTGGGCAAACTTCAGTTTAGAAGTAGTTACGCGCAGAACGTTCTTAGACACTCCATTGAGGTCGCATTTATCTCAGGGATTATAGCGGCGGAACTTGGGATAAACGTGAAAGATGCAAAAAGGGCAGGTCTTCTCCACGATATCGGCAAGGCGGTAGACCACGAAGTGGAAGGTTCACATTCAAAAATTGGGGCAGATCTCGCAAGAAGGTACGGGGAAATGGAGGATATAGTGCATGCAATTCTTGCGCACCATGAAGAGGTGGAAGCTCAGTCGGTTTTAGACGTTATCGTGCAGGCAGCGGATGCTCTTTCCGGTGCGCGACCGGGAGCGAGAAGGGAGATGCTCCAGACTTACATAAAGAGGCTGGAAGAGTTAGAAAGGATTGCAAACAGTTTTCCGGGAGTTGAAAAATCGTATGCTATACAGGCCGGAAGGGAAATACGAATAGTCGTGAATAGTGAGTTAGTATCCGATGAGGACCTTTACATCCTCTCTAGGAATATAGCAAAGAGGATTGAAAATGAGCTCTCTTACCCCGGTCAGATAAAGGTAGTTGTAATCCGAGAGACTAGGGCAGTAGAATATGCAAGATAGTCTCATAGAAGTGATCTTTTTGGGAGATGTTGTAGGAAAGCCTGGCAGACTTGCGGTCAAAGAGTTTATCAAAAAAGCGGAGGCAGATTTCATCGTGATAAATGGGGAAAACCTTGCAGGAGGTTTGGGAATTACCCCAAAAGTCGCAGAGGAAATGTTTTCCTGTGGGGTGGATGTCATAACGACTGGAAACCATGTTTGGAAGAAAAAGGAAGTAATGGCATACCTTGGCACAGAAAAGAGGCTTCTTAGACCCCTCAATTATCCACCGGAAGCGCCAGGATACGGCTTTACGGTGGTAAAAAAAGGGGACAAAAAGATATGCGTTGTAAATATTGAGGGGAGGATTTTTATGAACCCCCTTCCGTGTCCTTTTAGGGCGATGGAAGAATTCTTAAAAAGAGAAGGAATAGAAGAACCTGTGATTGTAGACTTTCACGCCGAGGCTACCTCGGAGAAGATAGCTATGGGATGGTTTCTTGATGGCAAAGTTTCTGCAGTTATCGGGACGCATACACACGTACAGACTTCGGACGAGAGAATTCTTCCAAAAGGTACGGGTTACATAACTGATGCTGGAATGACGGGACCTCAAGACTCTGTGATAGGAATGGAAAAAGATATTATAATAGAGCGTTTTTTGACACAGATTCCGCAGAAATTTTGTGTGGGCAAAGATAATGTCGAAATTCAAGGGGTAAAGCTCAAAATCGACAAAGAAACGAGAAAATGTGTGACTATAGAGAGACTGAAAATCAAAGTTGAGCTATGAACCATATAAGCGTCGATAAAGAGATCCAAATAATAAAGAGAGGGACAGTAGACCTCATATCAGAAGAGGAGCTGAAAGAGAAGATTCTTAGATCTCGCAGGGACAAAAAACCACTGCGCGTAAAACTTGGGCTTGATCCGACAGCTCCGGATTTGCATCTGGGTCACACTGTCGTTTTGCAAAAACTGAAACAGTTCCAAGACTTGGGGCATGTAGCCATCTTCCTTATAGGAGATTTTACCGGAATGATAGGGGATCCAACGGGAAGGATTGAAACAAGGCCGGCTTTGAGCAAAGAAGAGATCCTTAAAAATGCAGAAACTTACAAAGCCCAAGTCTTCAAAATACTCGATCCAAAAAAGACGGAAGTTAGGGCCAATAGCGAATGGTTCGAAACGATGAGCGCTATGGACATGATAAGGCTATGTGCCAATTACACTGTCGCAAGGATGATGGAGAGGGAAGATTTTAGGAATAGATACGAGAATAATCTGCCCATTAGCATCCATGAGTTCCTCTATCCCCTTGTTCAAGCTTACGATTCAGTTGCATTGGAAGCAGATGTGGAACTTGGAGGTCACGACCAGATATTTAACCTTTATGTGGGAAGGGAGATTCAGAGAGCTTACGGACAGGAACCGCAAGTTATAGTTACAGTTCCCCTCTTAGAAGGGATAGACGGTGTGAATAAGATGAGTAAAAGCTACGGTAACTATGTTGGGATCGATGAACCCCCTGATGTCATGTTTGGTAAGCTGATGTCCATATCTGATGAGCTCATGCTCAAATATTATGAGCTTCTAAGCGATATAAGTCTCGATGAACTCAAAATCTTAAAGGAGGGAATACACGAAGGGAAGATACATCCCAAAGATGCAAAGATAAACCTCGCAAAGGAAATAGTAGCCAGGTTCCATGGAAAAAGTAAGGCTGAAGAAGCTTACCTCAATTTCGAAAGGATCCACAAGGAAAAACAGATCCCGAAAGATTTACCTAAAGTTTTCTTGAAAAAAAGTGTGGAAAAGATACAGGTTCCAACGTTCCTTAAAGAAGTGGGACTCGTCCAGTCATCATCCGAGGCAAGACGCCTACTCAAGCAGGGAGGGGTCAAAATATCATACGGAGAGTCTGGTGTCCTTCAAAAGCTTACGGACGAGACTGTAAGTATAGGAACCTTCGATCAGATCATATTTAAGGTTGGAAAGCGAAAGTTCTTAAAGGTGATCTTTGAGGCTTAACTGAGCTTGACATAAAACGCATACCTATAGTTAACTAATTTAGATTCGTTCCCCGGTAGCTCAACGGCAGTAGCGGCGGGCTGTTAACCCGTAGGTTGCAGGTTCGAGTCCTGCCCGGGGAGTTTTGAAAGTTGCAAAGTTGTAGTTCCCTTCTTAGATCCTTTTCGTAGGAAACTCAGAAATTTGATACATATCTCTCTAATTTTTCACAAAGATGTGTTATAGTTTCGCCGTCCCCTTATGCTGAAGAAGGATATTTCGGTAGGACTGATGGACGGTGTTCAAAAGATCGAAGGAACGCTAAACGGAGAGTTTTTGCTTTCCGGAAAGATTCCGGTCATAGGGCCCTTCTTTTGCGAATATAAAGAAGGGCTCGTGATTCTTACGGTCTCCGGTAAAAGGTTTAGTTCTAGTTTGGAGATAGAGCTTCTAGCAAAAAAAGGCTCAAGTTTCAGTCTAGATGGAATCCGAGTAGGTTCCGGTTTTCACTGGGAGAGATTGGAAAGGCAGACGTTTTTGGGAGATCTATTGATAAGAGTGAGAAAGGACAATCGACTCTGCGCCATTAATCGAATAGGCGTAGAAGAATACATAAAAAGTGTAATCGCTTCAGAGATGAACCCCATGGCTCCTCGGGAGTTTTTAAAAGCCCATGCCTGTGTGGCGAGAAGTTGGGTTTTTTCGAGAATCTTACATAAGTCTCAAGCTTTCCAACAGATTTCTGAAAATAGTGAAAGTGAGATTGTAAAAATCTATGGAAGCGGGGACCATGAATATTACGATGTCTGTGCCGATGATCACTGCCAACGCTATCACGGGTTAACAAAGGTCAAATCTTCGGGAGTTGAAAATGTAGTTGACGAAACAGAAGGTCTCGTTCTCGTATACGGTGATTCTATATGCGATACGAGATACTCAAAATGTTGCGGAGGAATCACAGAAGAATACTCAACCGCATGGGAAGAGATAGAAATCCCATACTTAGTAAGTGTCTCGGACAGTACACGCACGCTCAAACCCCCACGGACGGAAAATGAGGTAAAAAGGTGGATTTTTTCAAAGCCTAAAGTCTTCTGCAATGTCACCGACAGAGCTTTACTCTCCAAGATCTTAAATGAAACCGATTCAGAAACAAAAGATTTCTTTAGGTGGAAAGTGACTCTCTCGGCAGAGTACCTAAAGGACCTTATAAAGATGAAGACGGGTTTAGACGTCGGTGACATAAGAAAAATCGAACCCCTACATAGAGGTCCTTCTGGTAGAATAAAGTGGCTTTTGATTGAGGGGACCAAAAAAAAGGTTAAAGTTGGCAAAGAACTCGAAATAAGAAGGATACTTTCCGATTCTCACATTCTCTCGAGTGCCTTTGTGATTTTGGGAGAAAAAGATAGAGATGGAAATCTTAAATACTTGAACCTTTTTGGAGCAGGTTGGGGACATGGTGTGGGCATGTGCCAAATTGGTGCGGCAAATATGGCAATGAAAGGATACAGGTTCGAAAAGATACTGGAGCATTATTTTAGGGGTACAAGGATCGTAAACATTTATGAAAAGGAGATTCAAGACGGCCTTCATCTTAGCGGCCGGACTCGGTAAAAGACTTTGGCCGTACACTAAATATTTACCGAAGCCACTTCTTCCTCTCTGGGGAAGGCCGATCATCTCTTATATCATCGATAATCTATCAAAATGCGGATTCGAAAAATTCATAATAAATGTCCATCATAAACCCGAAAGTTACGAAAAGGTCTTTCCTGGACTGAGATGGGAAGGAAAATTGATGATTTTAAGATACGAAAGCGAGCTTTTGGACACAGGAGGAGCCCTAAAAAACATTGAGGATCTTCTAACCGACGATGAGGCCATCCTTTGTCACAACGGAGATATCCTAACTACCATTCCTTATGGCAAAGTAATAGATTTCCACGAAAGAGAAAGACCCCTTTTTACGCTGTGTTTGAGGAGCTCGGGGCCAGAAAGGCATATCTACCTTGATGAATCTTACCGTCTCACAGGGATCAGAAGAAACAAAGAAGGTTCTTTGACTTTTGGTTTTCAGTTCACGGGTATCTATGCGGTAGAGACAGAGTCCTTAAAGTACATAGAGCCCAAAAAGAAGATCTCACTAATTGATATTTTACAGAAGCTTTCAAAAAATGACCCAAATAGCGTAAAAGGCGTCATAGTCGATGAAGGTGTATGGTTCGATCTAGGCACAAAGGAGTCGTATAGAGAAGTTAGGCGCAAAAACAAAGTAGACATCTTAGGATGGACATAAAGTCTAAAAGTAGAATCTTAGAGATCTTAAAGAAGAGTCTTTCAATCGAGCTAAATTTTTTTGTGTGGGAACCCCTCTCAAAGAGGGGATCACAGAGAGAGTTTTTCCGTTTGAGAATGCCTGACGGCTCAAGCTTCATAGTGATCCTTTACGACCCAGATCGAACCGAAAATAGATACTACGCAGACATCTGCGATTTTTTAAAAAATATAGGGATTAAAGTTCCTTCCATCATATTCCGTTTAGATGAGGAAAACATTTTGGTTTTAGAAGACCTTGGGGACATGGACCTTTACTCTTTGAGATCGATTAGCTGGGAAAAAAGAAGAATCTATTACCATAAGACTATCGATGAGGTCTCTAAGCTACATAATTACCCAATAGAGACTATAAATGAGAGAGTAAAGCTACAGGCGCCCTTCGACGAGGGGCTTTACAGATGGGAAAGGGCTTATTTTATTGAGAACTTTGTTGAAAAGCTCGTTGGCCTAAAGTTGGAAGAGAAGTTCTATAAAGAACTGGAGCAGGAGTTTGAAAGACTCACTTTTAATCTTTTTCAAACCCCAAAGTGTCTGATCCACAGGGATTTACAGTCACAAAACGTAATGGTAAAGGGAGAAGACGTGTATCTCATAGATTTCCAAGGAATGCGTATCGGAAATCCATTTTACGACCTCGGATCTTTAGTATTCGATGCGTACGTCTCTTTTTCGCAAAGCGAAAGGCAAGAACTAATCGATGCGTATCTGGAGATTAGCAATTTTAACCTTTCAAAAGAGGAAGCCTTGTACGCTATAACCTACGCCTCTACTCAGAGGCTTATGCAGGCACTCGGTGCATTCTCTTACCTTTCTTTGGTGGCTGGACTTAGCGATTTTCAAAGATTTATACCCCAGGCCCTAGAGAATTTGTCATTCCTTTTAGATTTCTTAGACTATATGAAAAGACTAAGAGAACTCATTGAAAAATGCCGAGAAACGCTTATTGCAAAGGAGGTTGACTTTTCAAAAACCGTACATCTTATGGCACGTCCTGCACGCATCAGGAACGGTAAAAAGAGTATGGATGGAATCAAGCCTAAAACTGAATAGGTCATCTAACATGTTCTTTAAGAGGGTTTGCCTCTTTTTATGAGCTTCTCTAAACTCCACGTAATCTCTTTTATTCCACAAGACCTCTAGTGGTTCCTGAAAAATGTTTCCGAAAACGAGCCTTCTCGTTTCACATAGCTTACCTTCAAAGATCCTCACAAATGGGGAAGGGATAGGTGGATTGAGATAGACACATGGTGAAACATCACCATCTACTGAAACATAGAGACAATTTAAGGGATTTTCAGAACAGATGGCCACATCGCTTTTAGTAAGCGAAGGAACTTTAACTTTGATCCCGTACGAGGACGCAATCCTTTTTGCCTCTTGTAATACTTTTTCCCATGGATTCTCTTTTTCGTACGTGAATGCCTTAATACTGTCCTGCCAAAGGTCAGAAATCTGGATCATGTTAATGAATACAATCTCTTTTAAGCCGAGTCTTTTTGCTAGTTCTACGATCAAAGGAGACTCTTCCACATTTTCTTTTAGGAGAAGGTAAACGATATGAATTTTGGGATATCTTTTTGTGGTTTTGGAGAGTTCGCATATATTCCTTATGCCTTCTTCAATTTCCTCAAAACTGGAATTAACTCTTATCCTTTCGTGGGTTGAGGCTTTTGCTCCGGACAACGAAAATCCAAGAAAATCTATACCAGACTCCAAAAGAGCATTCGCGTAATCTTTTGTGAGCCCATATCCGCTCGTAACAAAGCCGACTTTGGGACCTTCGCTTTTTGCTATCCTTATAATATCGATTAAGGATGGGTGGATTAAAGGTTCTCCCCATCCTTCGAGAACGATGTACTCCACGTTTTTAAAATATCTGGCAAGATTTTTAAAATCTTGGACTTCCATGTCCTTTTTTTTGTAGTTGCCGTATACGGACTTGATACACATCCTGCACGAAAGGGGACATCTAGTTGTAATTTCGATCTGCCAGGCGAAGAATTTATATTTTTGATAGAGTTTCATATCGGAAGGATTGTTCCATCATACAAGCTTCTCCAGAAGAAGATCCATAGGCTTTTTATTCGCCTCCCACTCGTATAGATAGTACGGCAGATGAGGTTTGGCACCCCATTTTTCCTTAAAGAATCCTATCCCTTCATTGATTTTTAAACCGAGATTTATGAACCTTTTACTTTCAGCTTTGGACAGATCTATCATGACCTCAAAAAGGAGATCTGATGTACCCGGAACGTAATCTTTTTTCGTTCTTATGTTGAACATGTAGAAAGCATAATCCGAAGACGATGTGTCAACAATGGAGAAAGCAATAAGGCTTCCTTTTTTATCGTAAGCGCTAATTATAGTCGAATGGTCCGATTTTTCAACATAGGCAGAAATTTGTCTATAGATTTTTGACATTTGAGGATTAAGGAGTTTCTCTTTGAGGAACTCATCAATAAGTCGTAAGTGATCTATGGTCAAATCTTTTTGAAGCTCAAAAGTCACTTCTCTTTTTGCCCTCTTTATCATATTCTTCGTCTTTTGCGAAATCCTTACCTCCCTAAGATCTAGAATGTAATAGAAATCAGAAGATTTAGGCTTGGTGTCTTGGAGAGGGTAGGGAAGAATTGCGGATACTTTAGAGTGTGGTCTTTCGCGTCTTAAGTTCTCGATAAGACACAAGAAAACCTCACGATCAAAATTTCCAGATATAGGGTAGCCTACCACAAAGACAAGTCCAGAAGTCTCATACCATAGAAAAGGCTTGAAAAAGAAGGCTTCCCCTTTAAGGATAGAGGTTACGTACGGGTAGATATGTTCAGGTACGTAGGCGTTCATCTGGATCGATTTAAACTCAAAAGAGCTCAGCATTTGTCCTGAAAGATGAAAAACCCATCACTTTTTAACCTCTCTACTATTCCTTTTATGTGAGTAAGACCCACAAAAGCAGAAGCCGATCCTTCTTCAAAAAAAGGCAAGATTCTCCTATAAAGTTCGGGATCCCTTTTTTCGACCACCGATTCACATCTTGTTGGGAAAAGCTCGGTAGTTCTTAGAAGGTTCTCCAGATCACCCTCCAAATAAAAATACGCATACCTTTTTGCGAAAAGTTCCCAATCCCGAAAGAGGTTGAGAAACTTCACAAACCTCTCTACGGGAATTCCCTCAAGTGCCCTGATTTGCTCATCGATGCTTTCAAGATAGTGAATCTTCTTATTTTTCTTTTTTGCCACAACATGGGCTTCCAAATCTAAAGAGTAGGTCCATCCTCTCTCTTTGAGGAAAGATGCCCATATTCTAAAAAAGCACATCCACGGTTTTAAGCCTCTAAGATCCATCTCAAGCCTACTTTTTGATCTGCCCTGAAAGTAGCCAAAATATCTAGAAATCTCCGATTCATTTTTGCTTTTACTAGATTCATACTCTTCTTCCAAGATCCTAAGGGTATTTTTGTCTAATAGGTCGATTAACGAAGTGGAAGTGGACGTTTCATACCCTGAGGCCACCACTCTTTCCATGTCGCTTTCAGTTAGCGGTCCCTCGAATAGGACGATATTTACCTTTGAAATCAGCTTCTTTAGCGATTTCCGGAAGCTAAAAGGGAAGAAGTGGGCTGTGCCACAGATGTAGTTTATCTTTCCGGACTTTTCAACTCTAAATACCATCCTTAGGGGTTTCGACCAAAAACCAAAAGGAACCATTTTTCCCTATAGGATCCTTTCCAGTCTTTTTATTTTTTCGAGCAGATTTTTTTTCCTCCTTACCTCTATAAACTCATAGGGTAGAAATGGTTTCCCACCCCACTTTTCTTTAAATCTCTTTATTCCCTCGCTTACTCCCAAGCCGAGATGGATGTATTTTTTTTCAAGTTTCTTTGCAAGATTTACCATTTCTAAGAAGAGTATGTCAGAAACACATTTTATGTCCAAAGAAGTTTTTCTGCATCCCAAAAGGTACACGAGAAAGTCTTTTGCATGGGCATCTATCACATAGAAACCGCAAAGATTCTCGGCTAAATCACGGGCCTCAATGAGATACGAAAGCTGGGCATCCCGTATATAAGTTGGTATCGTCTTAAAAAGGGCTAGTACGAATGGATCTAGAACCTTACCTTTAAGGAACTCCTCTGTTAGAGCTAGATGCTCCTCTGTATAAGACTTGGATATCTTCAAAGAAACCCTAGATGAAGCGTTGTTGACTTTCTTTATTAGCCTTTCTGGAGGTATGTAAGAGTTAAGCTCTAAAATGTAATATCGATCCTTGCTCTGCAAAGAAGCTTTTTCTTTCAGTTGATTAGGAATCTTAGGAGCTATAAGCCAAAGGTACTCGAAATCGAAACTGTCGAAGATACGGTCGAGAGAACTAAGGATTTTCTCTTCAGAGTATGGAAGTCCGAGGGGATATCCAACGAAGATGACCCAGTAATCGCCCCTAAAATAAAGAAATCCCTCGGAAAAGAAGGGTTCACCCTTTGATAGAGCCGTAATAAGTGGGATTACGTGTTCCGGAACGTAGGCTAATTCGTTTATTCGAAGTTCCAGTTTTCGGTCCAACATCTTACCCGTTCTTGTTTATAATTATACCGCTCTATGGTATGATTAGGTGAAAAAAGCTCCAAGGAGGTTTAAGATCATGAAAAAAAGCAAGGTCTTTGCCTTTTTCATTTTTTCACTCCTTATTTTAAGTCATGCCTATTCCTCGGAGGCTTTAAGAACATTTACTGGAAATGTGAAGGCGATCGACCCTAAAGGAACTGCTATCGTTGTTTCGGAGATGATAGGAAAGTCAGAAATGGTTGTTGGGGTAATAATTACTCCGGAGACGGTGGTGGAGATAAAAGGCAAAAAGGGGGATTTAAAGGATATAAAGGTGGGCGATAGGGTTACCTTAATTTACGAGAGGACAAAGGATCTTTACGCAAAAAAGATAATCAAAAAGTGAGGGAGCCTTGGTAAGTATCACGAAGCTTTACTGCGGTGCAAAGGAAAGTTTCGACGAAGTCCGCTACGGGACTCCTCCCGATAAAAGAAAACCTGTTGTGGTATGGAATATAACAAAAAGTTGCAATCTTTTCTGCAAGCATTGCTATGCAAACGCAGAGCCGGGCCAAAACGAGGAATCGATTATCGATACCAAAGAAGCTAAGGAGATCATAGAGGATTTTGCCTCTTTTGGAGTCCCTGTCATTCTTTTTTCTGGTGGGGAACCCCTTCTCCGCCACGACATATTCGAGCTTTTAAAGCATGCAAAGATGTTGGGACTAAGAACGGTGCTTTCAACAAACGGGACTCTGATTACCAAGAAAGTGGCCGAGCAACTTGCCGAAAGTGGAATCTCTTACGTTGGCGTAAGCCTAGACGGGGTAGGCGATGTTAACGATCTTTTCCGTGGAAGACTAGGAGCCTTCGATGAGGCAAAAGAAGGGATACGCAACTGCAAGGAGGCAAAAATCAAAATTGGTATAAGATTCACGATAACGAAGGAGAACTATCATCATATTCCTGAAATCTTCGATTTTTTTGAGGATGAAGATATCGACCGGCTCTGTTTTTATCATCTTGTCTATTCTGGACGGGCAAAGAGCCTTATGGATCTAGATCTTGATCATGAAACTAGAAGAAGAGTTTTGGATTACATAATTGAGCGAACGAAAGCCATATATGCCAAAAATAGAAGAGTTGAAGTTCTCACTGTGGATAACCACGCGGACGGACCGTATGTTTATCTAAAGCTTTTAAGAGAGGATCCAAAAAGGGCTAAAGAGGTTTACCAGTTCCTTCTCAAAAATGGGGGAAACCTCTCAGGGATCGGTATTGTCTCTATCGATGAAAGAGGGGATGTTCATCCAGACCAGTTTTGGAAAGATTATACGTTAGGCAACTTAAAAGAAAGGTCCTTGGGCTCGATCCTAAGTAACGATGGGCTTATAAAGGCCTTAAGGAATAAAAAGTCGTTTTTGACGGGAAGGTGTGCAAGGTGTAGATTCATCGACATATGTGGTGGAAATTTCAGGGTGAGAGCCTATGCGAAAACTAGCGATCTTTGGGCTCCTGATCCTCAGTGCTATCTGACCGACGAGGAGATCTCGTAAGAATGGGGTATCCTTTTTCAAGGCCCAGAAGGCTAAGGAAGACTGAAATACTTAGAAACCTCATAAGAGAGACCCATCTTTCCCTAAATTACTTAGTCTATCCGTTATTCGTCAAAGAGATGACGCAAATGAAGACTGAGATTCCTTCTATGCCCGGCATATACCAATTCTCACCCGATGGTCTACTTAGGGAAATCGAAGAACTCTTAAATCTATCGATAAGATCGGTGCTTTTATTTGGAATACCGGGAAGGAAAGATGAGGTAGGAAGTGAAGCCTACAGAGAAGATGGAATAATCCAAAAGACGGTAAAAAAAATAAAGAAAGCCTTTGGCGATGACTTAGTTGTAATAACGGATGTGTGCCTATGCGAATACACAAGCCACGGACATTGTGGTGTGCTTAAAGGTGACACCGTTGACAACGATGAGACTATAAAAATACTCGCAAAAGTGGCTCTTTCCCACGCAGAATCTGGGGCAGACATCGTTGCTCCATCCGATATGATGGACGGAAGAGTCCAAGCAATAAGGAGAGAGCTAGATTCGAATGGATATTCACATATTCCGATCATGAGTTACTCCGCAAAGTACGCCTCCTCTCTTTACGGACCTTTTAGAGTCGCTGCCGAGTCAAAACCTCAGTTTGGAGATAGACGTTCCTATCAGATGGATTATCCTAACAAGAAAGAAGCGTTAAAAGAGATAGAGCTCGATATTGCGGAGGGTGCGGATATCGTTATGGTCAAACCTGCCATCTTTTATTTAGACATCATAGGTCTTGCAAGATCGACATTCAATGTGCCAATTGCCGCATATTCTGTGAGTGGTGAATATCTCATGGTCAAAGAGGCGGCAAAAACTGGATTTATAGATTACAAAAGTCTTGTTGTGGAACTTACAACATCGATAAGGCGAGCTGGGGCAGACATCATCATCACATACTTTGCCAAGGATATAGCTAAGTGGATGAGAGAGGGTTCCCTTTAAGGATAGTAGCCTGGGAACTTACAAGGTCCTGCAACCTTGAGTGTCTCTACTGCCGGGCCTCAGCAACGAAGGAGGTGCCTCAAGGAGAGCTCACTACTTCTGAGTGCAAATCGATCATCGATTCAATAGCCTCTTTTTCTTCCCCGATAATTATACTTACAGGTGGCGAACCCCTTCTGCGGAAGGATATCTTCGAGATAGTGGAACACGGAAGTATAAAAAAGGGTCTCCATATGGTTTTTGCGACAAATGGGAGTTTGCTCACAAAGGAAACTGTTAGGATCCTAAAAGCTTTAGAAATAAAGAGAATAAGTCTCAGCCTAGATGGAAAGGACAAAGAATCCCACGATGGATTGAGGGGTGTTGAAGGATCGTTTGATTGTGTGATTGAGGCTACGAAGATACTAAATGAAGAGGGGATGCCCTTTCAGATAAATACGACGATAACTTCTTTAAACATAAGAGAGATAGAATCTATTTTTGAACTGACAAAATCTCTTGGTGCCTGCGCATGGCACCTTTTTTTCTTCGTGCCTGTCGGTCGAGGAAAGAGCATAAAAGACAAAGGACTTGAGGCGATGGAATACGAAAAGACACTGAAGAGAATCTACGAGTTGGCACAAAGAAAAGAGATAGAAATCAAGGTCACCTGTGCTCCCCAGTATTACAGGATACTTAAAGAAGAGGGAGAAGAATTAAGAGGGAGTGGATGTCTTGCAGGAAAGAGTTTCATGTTCATTTCCCATGTGGGTGTTGCCCAGCCTTGCGGATATCTGGAGATACCTTCAGGGGATGTTAGAGCTCATGGTGTAAGATACGTGTGGGAAAAATCAGAAGTTTTTTTAAGACTTAGGAACTTTAGGGAGTACCAGGGGAGATGTGGCAAATGTAGATACATAAAAATATGCGGCGGATGCCGGGCGCGGGCCTACGAAGAATTCGGAGATTTTATGGAAGAAGAGCCTCTCTGCACTATCTCTTAAAAAACTTTTTTACGCATCGTACTATATACTCTTTCTCTCTCTCTTTGAGTTCAGGATACACAGGGATGGCAAGACTTGTTCTTGAAGCCTCTTCAGAGCAGGGAAAATCCCCCTTTTTATACCCTAAGTACAAAAAACACTTCTGAAGGTGTAAGGGTAACGGATAGTATATCCCTGTCTGTATCCCCTTTTTCTCTAAGAATTCCTTGAGTTCATCCCTTTTTTCTGTCCTTATCACATATTGATGGAATACGTGGGATCCATCGTCTTCTAACTCGGGAAGAACAAGTGGCAGATCTTTAAAAGCCGAATTATAGTATTTTGCGTTTTCTATTCTCTTTTTGTTCCATTCCTCCAGGTAAGGAAATTTCGCGCAAAGTGCGTAGGCTTTTATCTCGTCGAGCCTGCTATTTATACCTATAAGATCATGGGTGTAAGGCTTCTCATCCATTCCATGGACTCTCAACTTTTTTGCCTTTTTTGCTATAGATTCATCGTAGGTCAATACCATCCCGCCCTCGCCGATTCCCCCTAAGTTTTTTGTTGGATAAAAGCTTAAAGCAGAGACGTGTCCAAAGGATCCGGCCATTTTGCCATCTTTTTTGGCACCGATCGACTGGGCCATATCCTCTATCACGTATAACTTGTGCTTTTCTGCAATGGCCATTATCTTATCAATCTGACAGATTTTACCAAATAGATGAACGACGATTATTGCCCTTGTTCTTTCCGTAATGGCGTCTTCAACTTTTGTTGGATCTATATTCATGAATCTTGGCTCTATATCCACAAATACAGGTTTAGCCCCCACAAGTGTTATCGAACTTGCGGTCGAAAAAAAAGTGTAAGGTGTGGTTATAACTTCGTCACCGATGCCTATGTCGAGAGCTCGCAAAGAAAGAATTAAAGCGTCAGTTCCATTTGCACACGAAATAGCGTAAGGAACACCTATGTAAGTAGCAATTTTTTCTTCGAGAAGCTGGCAGTACTCTCCCAAAACGAGCTTTTGTTCATCAAGAATCTGTTTTAGACCCGCAAGGATTTCCTTTTTGACTTTCCTATACTGGGCCTTGAGATTGACCAACGGTATCTTCATGGTTCATTTATGTATGGGTTTCCGAATCTGTTAAGAAAAAGAATCTCCTTTAAAGGCTTTCTCGGAGTTACGTTTGGTTTTTCGTCGAAATACCCGATGGGACTCATTGCTACTATCGTATAGCCTTCAGGTACTCCAAGTATTTTCTCTGCTTCTTCATGGTTGAAAGCTCCGATATGGCACGTTCCTAATCCAAAATTCCATGCCGCAAGAACGATGTGTTCCATAGCGATACCCGCATCAAACATGTAGTAGTCTCCTTTTGAAGTTCTTGGAACACCCTTTCTGAAGCCAGAAACACCCTTTTCAGAAACAAGACACACAAGTATTGGAGCCTTTGTTACCGCCTCTTTGGCCGGGTTATTCTCTGTCAATGTCTTTGCCAAAGCCTCCTTTACGCTTTTGTCCTTTACGATCACAAACCGCCAGGTCTGACTATTGGCCCAGGAGGGCGATCTTCTTGCCGCATCAATGATCTCGAGAAGGATCTCTTCAGGTACCTCGTCTTCTTTATACTTTCTTATGCTTTGCCTTTCATGTATGACTTTCATAAGATCCATTATTTGACCTCCGTCCTTTTTTATCACAGAAAATGTTCCTTCTCAATCATTTCGAGCCTTTCTTCTATTAAACCTAGTCTTAAGTAAAGTACGAAATCTATAAATCTTTCATTTTTTAATGGGTCCTTTTCAAATCCGAAAAGATGGCTTAAGCATTTGCAGTCTGAGGAGCCGAAATTCGGTATTATCCAATCACACATCGCAGCAAGCCTACGAGCTATGTAACACTCATAGGGCTTATCGATTCTTACGGGAAGGTGAAAGTAGGGTCTAAATTTTGATGTGAGATAATCTATGTGCCAAAAAACTTTCTTTTTTTTCCTCCCATGCCTTTCGATTCTTTTTTTAAGACACATTTTTGCGGATCCGGAATAGACATAGTAACCGCTTCTTATGGAAACCTGTCCCAGGGCTCCTATTTGGAGATCCACGTCTTTTTCGATCTTTAGACCTAATAAGTAAACCCCTGAATCCTTCTTTACCTTGATAAGCTCATGCCAAGGGATAGAAAGCTCTTTTACTTCCGAAATTGAGAGATCCTCGCCAAAGCCGAAAGAAATTGCACCAATCCAAATTTTTTCAGATGCCAAAAAAAGCTCTCTGGCAAAGTGAAAATCGTTGTGGAAGTCGGGAAGAAAATACTTGACAGTTGGAGAGCTAACGACGAATAAGATTCCAGCGTCCGTGTCCCCATTTTTAAGTTTTAGGAGCTCTTTGATGTGGGACCTTCCTCTTTCTGTTTGGCAGTCGGGAAACATGGAGAGAACGGTTCTAAAAAGGGTTGAATTCTTAACCTCAAGACAGAGCTTCCTTCCATCTTTTTCCAAAATAAAATCGATCCTTCTTCGGTTGACCGGCACTTCTTTCTTTAGGACCCTGTAACCGACAAGGGAAGGGATCAAATCACGTTCTACTAAATGACATACCAGTTGATTAGTGAGAACTGTATCAACGAGAATTTTTAGACCATCCTTTTCCACAAACCGGATTTTAAAAGGCAACTTTCCCTTATCATTTTTTACCACGTAAACCTTCCTATTTTCAGTAAGAAGTTCCATCAGTTTTCCTGAATTTGGAAGGTGTGCGAAAGTCTGTTCACCGTCAATTGCGCATTCGCAAACAAAACGGTTAGTTCGTCTGAGAAAAATTCCTTCCCTGAGAA
>JANXAF010000010.1:23203-28203 GCA_025062045.1 Thermodesulfobacteriota bacterium | reverse complement strand
TCTGGAAAGGTTGGCCATAGAGGGTGATAGCCCCGTATCCGAAAGGAAATACCCTTCCTGGATAAAGTCCTGAGTACCACGGGACACGGGGAATCCTGTGGGAAGCTAGGAGGACCATCTCCTAAGGCTAAATACTACCTGGCGACCGATAGCGCACAAGTACCGTGAGGGAAAGGTGAAAAGAACCCCGGGAGGGGAGTGAAATAGAGCCTGAAACCGTGTGCCTACATACAGTGGTAGCCCGTGGAAACACGGGTGACCGCGTACCTTTTGCATAATGGGTCAGTGAGTTACTCTGTGCAGCGAGGTTAAGCCGATTGAGGTGGAGCCGTAGCGAAAGCGAGTCCGAATAGGGCGCTAAGTTGCACGGAGTAGACCCGAAACCAGGTGATCTATCCATGGCCAGGGTGAAGTTCCGTTAACCCGGGACGGAGGCCCGAACCCACTGAGGTTGAAAACTCAGGGGATGAGCTGTGGATAGGAGTGAAAGGCTAAACAAACCTGGAGATAGCTGGTTCTCCCCGAAATATATTGAGGTATAGCCTCCCACAGTCGGTTATGGAGGTAGAGCACTGGATGGGCTAGGGCTCCTACAAGAGTACCAAACCCAACCAAACTCCGAATGCCATAACCTAAAGTGGGGGAGTCAGACCGTGGGCGATAAGGTCCATGGTCGAGAGGGGAAGAGCCCAGACCACCAGCTAAGGTCCCAAAAATGTGCTAAGTGGAGAAGGATGTGGATTCGCTAAGACAGCCAGGAGGTTGGCTTAGAAGCAGCCATCCTTTAAAGAAAGCGTAACAGCTCACTGGTCTAGCGAATCTGCGCCGAAAATGTAACGGGGCTTAAGCACATTACCGAAGCTGTGGATCCATCGCAGAATGTTGTGCGGTGGATGGTAGGGGAGCATTCTGCTAACCTGTGAAGGTGTACCCGTGAGGGACACTGGAGGAGGCAGAAGAGAGTATGCTGACATGAGTAGCGATAAACAGGGTGGAAAACCCTGTCGCCGTAAGCCCAAGGTTTCCTGAGCAAGGGTAATCCTCTCAGGGTTAGTCGGCCCCTAAGGCGAGGCCGAAAGGCGTAGCTGATGGGAAACAGGTTAATATTCCTGTACCACCAGGTAAACGTTATACCGAAGGGGGGACGGAGAAGGGTATGCCATCCAGGTGACGGAATACCTGGTCTAAGCCGGTAGAGGGACCTCATAGGCAAATCCGTGAGGTCGCAAACCTCGAGAGGTGATGGGGACCCCGGTTTTCGGGGGAACTGGCAGATCCCACGCTTCCAAGAAAAGCCTCGTAGGGAGTTTACCTGGTGACCGTACCGCAAACCGACACAGGTGGGCGAGGAGAGAATCCTAAGGCGCTTGAGATAACCCTGGTTAAGGAACTCAGCAAACTGGCACCGTAACTTCGGGATAAGGTGTGCTCCGGGAGGTGATGGGACTGGCTCCCTGAGCTTTCCGGAGTCGCAGCGAAGCGGGGGTGGCGACTGTTTACTAAAAACACAGGACTCTGCAAACTCGTAAGAGGATGTATAGGGTCTGACGCCTGCCCGGTGCTGGAAGGTTAAGGGGAGACGTTATCCTGAGTTACCCTCAGGAGAAGCGTTGAACCGAAGCCCCAGTAAACGGCGGCCGTAACTATAACGGTCCTAAGGTAGCGAAGTTCCTTGTCGGGTAAGTTCCGACCTGCATGAATGGCGTAACGACTGCCCCGCTGTCTCAACCAGGGACTCAGCGAAATTGGAATGGGGGTGAAGATACCCTCGACCCGCGGCAAGACGGAAAGACCCCGTGAACCTTTACTACAGCTTGACAGTGAACTCCGGGATAGTATGTGTAGGATAGGTGGGAGGCTGGGAAGTGCTGGCGCCAGCTGGCATGGAGCCGTCCTTGAAATACCACCCTTACTGTCTTGGGGTTCTAACTCGGACCCGTTATCCGGGTCGAGGACACTGTCTGGCGGGTAGTTTGACTGGGGCGGTCGCCTCCAAAAAGGTAACGGAGGCGCGCAAAGGTCGGCTCAGGCTGATTGGAAACCAGCCGTAGAGTGCAAAGGCATAAGCCGGCCTGACTGTGAGACCTACAAGTCGAGCAGACGCGAAAGCGGGCCTTAGTGATCCGGTGGTCCCGAATGGAAGGGCCATCGCTCAACGGATAAAAGGTACTCCGGGGATAACAGGCTGATCTCCCCCAAGAGTTCACATCGACGGGGAGGTTTGGCACCTCGATGTCGGCTCATCCCATCCTGGGGCTGAAGTAGGTCCCAAGGGTTTGGCTGTTCGCCAATTAAAGGGGTACGTGAGCTGGGTTTAGAACGTCGTGAGACAGTTCGGTCCCTATCTGCCGTGGGCGCAGGATAACTGAGAGGAGCTGTCCCTAGTACGAGAGGACCGGGATGGACGGACCTCTGGTGTACCAGTTGTCACGCCAGTGGCACAGCTGGGTAGCTAAGTCCGGAAGGGATAACCACTGAAAGCATCTAAGTGGGAAGCCCACCTCAAGATTAGTTATCCCGTCCGGTAGCGATACCGGACTAAGACCCCAGAGAGACTATCTGGTCGATAGGCCGGTGGTGTAAGCGCTGTGAGGCGTTGAGCCTACCGGTACTAATAGGTCGAGCGCTTGGCCATACGTCTAGACTAACATATATGGTTGTCAATAAGAGTTTGAACCCGGCAACCATAGCGGAGGGGAAACACCCGTTCCCATCCCGAACACGGAAGTTAAGCCCTCCAGCGCCGATGATACTGCAGGGGAGACCCTGTGGAAAAGTAGGTCGTTGCCGGGTTCTTTTATTTTAGATCTGCTAAACTTCTATAGACCCGGACGCCCATCCTTTCCATTTTGTCGATTGCTTCTTTCGCAGTTACAGGATCTACACCCTTCGACAGTTCGTCTAAGAAGCATACTTCGTAGCCTCTAGCCTTTGCGTCAGTTACAGTTGCCAAAACGCAATAGTCTGTTGCTAGTCCAAAAATGATGAGTTCGCCTATTCCTCTCTCTTTGAGAAAAAGTTCGAGACCAGTCTCGAAACCGCCATCGTCGCAAAAGGCCGAGTAGCTATCATATAGGGGATTCTGCCCCTTTTTCACCACCCAATCTATGAGCCGGGTGTCGACGACTATCTCTGCACCCTTTGTATCCTGGACACAGTGGGGAGGCCAAAGAATCTGTTTTCTGTCACCAATAACTATCTCTTCGTAAGGACGTTTTCCTAGGTGATTGGTAAAAAAAGAGATATGATCAGGTGGGTGCCAGTCCTGACTGGCTACGATAAGAAGTCCTTCGTTTTTAAGTGAACGGACTGCCTCCTCAACTTTTCTCAAATACTCTAAGTCTGTCCCAGGCACAGGGAGGGCTCCCTTATAAAACTCCGTAAAATCTGCTTGTAGATCTACAAGAATCACTGCTTTTACTTTTGAGTTTAAAGCCATACGGACCCTCCGTAATTGACATTTGTCGTTTTCGTGTAGTAACAATATTATTAAAGATGCGGGCATAGCTCAATAGGTAGAGCGCAAGCTTCCCAAGCTTGATGTCGCGGGTTCGATTCCCGTTGCCCGCTCTGAGATTTCTTAGGTACGATGATTGTCTACCTTTGCCAGCACGGCGAAGCCAAACCGGAATCAGAAGATCCAAATCGTTCCTTAACAGATAAAGGAAAAAAAGACGTAACGCGCGTTGGAGAATATCTATTAACCAGTGGTATTCAAGTTTCCCAAATTTTACATTCAGGAAAACTTAGGGCCCGAGAGACTGCAGAAATCCTTTCTCAGTTCGTAAAGCCGGCTTTAGGTATAAAAGAGGTAAAAGGATTAAACCCACTCGATGATCCAACAGAAATCGCAGAAATCATAAATGGTGCAAAAGATCCCCTGATGATTGTCGGACATATGCCAAATCTTGGCTCTTTATCCTCTCTATTGATTTTAGGATCCAAGGACAGGGAGGTTGTTCGGTTTTCGTTTGGGGCAGTCATAGGCCTTTTGAAGACGGACAAGGGATGGGTTGTGGAATCCATAATAAGGCCTGAAAACCTTTGAAAATTGAATTAATAGGGTCCCGACCAGTAACCAACAGTTCTCCAAAGAGCTAAATTTCCTTTACTTTTCAACCGAATGTATGGTAATTTAGCCAAAAATTCTGGAGGGAGCGATGTCCGGAACGGTATGGCAGGTCTTTTATGACACCGCTAGAAAAAACGCTCATAAGACAGCCGTAATCTATCAGGGCATTGAACTTTCATATGCTGAACTACTCGATCTTTCTTTGCGTTTTGCAAATAGCCTTCAGAAAAAAGGAGTAGAAAAAGGACAAAGAGCG
The DNA here is from genome assembly GCA_025062045.1 of Thermodesulfobacteriota bacterium. Classification (NCBI taxonomy): domain Bacteria; kingdom Pseudomonadati; phylum Thermodesulfobacteriota; species Thermodesulfobacteriota bacterium. The sequence goes on along the minus strand of JANXAF010000010.1, from coordinate 23,875 downwards.
ATCATATATTTGCCACATTGTCCCCAGTGGGTCATAAGTTGGTTTGGCTTGCAAGGAGCTGGCGTTTGTCCCGTTCCGATAACCCATTTTTATGGATCGCAGGACATAGAGTACATAGCGAAAGACAGTGGCGCAAACGTAATCATTTGTTGTGAAACTAATTACCAGAATGTTGAGCCATTGTTGGCCACAGGTCTTTTCAAACATGCAATATATACCAATACGTCCGAACTCCTCCCCACTTGGAAGGAGCTTATCTACGAAGCTTTGGAAAAATCGAAGAACGTTCCCTATCCCCGTGACACGTTGCTCTTCCATAAATTGATAGCAGAAGGTGAAGGAACTTGCGAACCTAAGACGAGTTCAGAAGACTTGGCAGAAATTCTATATACCAGCGGAACTACCGGTTTACCTAAAGGCGTACCGTTTACCCACGACGTTTATCTGTGGAGCACAACTGAGGAGAGAAATACGGTTGCAAAGGTCGTACCTAAGGGAAAGGCGGTCATCCTCCAGGGATCACCCCTTTATCACATCCTGGGTCAAGCTCAAGGACTAGCTGGACTTCTTTTTGGTGACTCTATAGTATTACTTCCCAGGATGGACATAGAAGAGGTTTTAGCATCGATAGATCGGTACCGGATAACGAACATGTTCGGAACACCCACCTTC
>JANXAF010000010.1:0-23193 GCA_025062045.1 Thermodesulfobacteriota bacterium | reverse complement strand
CCAGGATGGACATAGAAGAGGTTTTAGCATCGATAGATCGGTACCGGATAACGAACATGTTCGGAACACCCACCTTCTATAGAATGATCCTTGAGCATCCGTCAATCGATAAGTACGATTTGAGTTCTCTTATGTGGTGTTACAGCGGGGGAGATTACCTTCCTCCAGCATTCATAGCAAGATGGATGGCGAAAACCGGTAAGTACATTTATCAAGGTCTGGGTGCCACAGAGGCATGTGGTGGAATTACTATGACTCCAGGGGATGAGGAAATACCGGAGGGAAGCCTGGGAAGAGTTCTCTCGATATGGACAGCAAAACTGGTCGACCCAGACACTATGGAAGAAGCAAAAATTCCAGGGCAAGGTGAGCTTCTCATCTCCTCTGATCACATGATAAAAGGTTACTGGAATAAGCCTGAAGACACTGCAAAAAGTTTTATTACAGTTGAAGGGCGCCTGTGGTATCGGACAGGTGATATAGTCCGGATAGATGAGAAAGGATGGGTTTATTTTGTGGATAGGTCTGGAGATATCATAAAGCACAAAGGTTACAGGGTTGTTCCATCGAAAATAGAAAAAACGCTGACAGAACACCCCGCAATCGCTGCGGCCTGTGTTATAGGGATTCCAGACGAAGAAGTTGGCGAAAAAATAAAAGGCCTCGTAATTGCGAAGGCCGGAATTAAAAAACCCGAAGTAGAGGAGCTTATTGATTGGTGTCGTAATAGGCTTGCGCCTTATGAAGTCCCTCACTGGATAGAGTACCGTGATAGCCTACCCACGTCTCCATCTGGGAAAATTTTGAGAAGGAAAGTAAGACAAGAGGAGAGAGAAAAAGCCAAAAGTTCAGAACATGTACCTTCTCATGTTCACGTTAAGAATTAAACCAATGAGACACATCATACTTACGAGGCTCGATCCTCCATAACTTAAAAATGGCAAAGGGATTCCGACAACGGGAAAAAGTCGAAGGGTCATAAGCACGTTTATCGCGAACTGAGAAAAGATGATAGTAGTGGAACCGAAAACTATTATTGAACCCATCTCATCCTGAGTATCCTTAGCTATCTTTAAGCATCTGAGAACCATGGAGGCAAAGAGAATAAAAAGAAAGATAGATCCCAAAAATCCCCATTCCTCGGCAAAGACAGCAAATATAAAATCGGTGTGATGTTCGGGAATAAAGTTGAGTTTGTGCTGAGTTCCAGAGAGAAAACCCTTTCCGAAAACCTTTCCGGAACCTATAGCGATCGTTGCCTGTCTTGCATGATAGTTGACGCCGGAGGGGTCGATATCCGGATTGAAAAGTCCGATTATTCTTAATTTCTGATAGGGCTCAAGGGCGTATTTCCAAGCAAGGAAAGCAAGTGTAAAACCTGAAAATAATAGAACAAAGAACGTGCTTTTTTTTAAACCCACAAACCATATAACACACAAGCACACAATAAGAATGACACAAGCTGTTCCGAGATCAGGCTGCTTTGCTATTATACTTGCGGGTAATGCAGAAAATAGTAGCGGCTTTGCCACGTCTTTGAGTCCTAAGGGGCTGCCAGATTTCATTTTTTCGTGAAGAAGATTGCCAAAAAGAATGATAAGGATTGGTTTCATAAATTCTGAGGGCTGTAGGCTCAAACCAAAGATGCTTAGCCACCTTCTGGCGCCCCCTGCAACGGTGCCAAAGAGGAAAACCAAAAGTATTAGAAAGAGTCCAAAGATGTAAAGGTAAAACGCGTAGGAAACAAAAGTTCTGTAATCGAAGTATAGTATGAAAGTGACGAAGATAAGCCCTATAAAAAAAGCCAAGATCTGTTTTAAAACGAAAGTCTTTGATCCTAGAGAACTTGTTGCGGAAATAAGTGTTAGCATTCCAATCGCGAATATGCCAAGCACGTTAGCAATGAGATAAAGATCTATATGATGTAGCCTCCTTTTATCTATCATGAGTCCTTGCCTCTCTAATTTTTTCCCTTTCCTTGAAGTACTCCTCTAATATGATCTTCGCTATTGGTGCGGCACTGGTTGCGCCATGCCCACCATACTCTACTATAACGCTTATTGCTACCTGTGGATCGAGATACGGTGCAAAGGCCACAAACCAGGCATGATCGCCTTTTGATGCCCGTGGAGAGGATGCTGTCTGAGCTGTTCCTGTCTTTCCGCTCATATCGCAAACATTAGTTCTTGATGCGAATGCAGTACCACCAGGCTCGTTTACCACGCCCCACATTGCCTTTTTCACGAGCGTAAGATTCTCGGGATTTATTTTCACTTTCCTTCTTTCTTCAGGTTTGAATAATTTTAGTATCTTCCCATCGGGTGAAACAATCTTACTTACAATCTGAGGTTTATATAACACCCCGTTATTGGCGATAATTGCGGTTAAAGTTGCCAAGCCAAGAGGCGTAAGCCACACAGCTCCCTGGCCAATCGAAACGGAAAGAGTCTCTCCTTCGTACCACTTTTCTTTAAATGTTCTATACTTCCATTCGGTAGAAGGTACAAAACCTTTTTTTTCCCCAGGAAGGTCTATGCCCTGAATGTCGGTTAAACCGAAGATTTCTGACATTCGGTGAATATTATCGACCCCGAGCTTGAGCCCGAGGTTGTAAAAGAACACATCACACGATTCCACAATCGCCCTATGAAGAGAAACTACGCCATGTCCCTTTTCCTTCCAGCATCGGAAGAATCTGTTTCCAAAAAGGATACCACCCTTGCATAGAAACGATGTCCTTTCGTTAATTAGACCTTCTTCAAGGCCAGCTAGAGCAACAAGGAGTTTAAAAGTTGAACCAGGCGGGTATCGACCTTGAATGACTCTATTTTGCAGAGGGTGCTTTTTGTCGAGGCTCAGTCTTGTCCATTCTTGACCCGGGATACCAGAAACTATTAGATTCGGATCAAATGCCGGTTTGCTCACAAGAGCTATAACACCGCCGGTTTTGACATCTAAAACTACAGCACCCCCACTTCTCGTACCCAAAATCCGGTCAATTGCCATCTGTATATCCAGATCAACGTTAAGGTAAAGGTTATTTCCCGGGGTCGGTTCCACCGTTTCTAAAACCCTTATTTCCCTTCCCATCGCGTCTACCTCGATTCTCCTTTCCCCATCTTTTCCTCTTAAATATTGCTCGTACATTTTTTCGAGACCATACTTTCCTATGTAGTCTCCTGGAGAGTAGTCTTTGTAAGCTTTAAGTTCATCCTTACTTATCTCAGAGACATAACCTATAAGGTGGGCGAATAGCTCTCCATAGGGATAGTATCTTCTAGGCTCCACGTAAATTGTGACCCCGGGCATATATATCTTATGAGCTTCGACCCTTGCAACCTCGTCCGTCGTTAAATCGGACTTTATCTTTACGGGAAAAGAGGGCGGCATGTCTTTTGCGGATCGGAGTTTTCCGACTATCTCTTCTCTATCTATATTCAGTATCTTTGCGAGTCCATCGACAGTCTGATTGAAGTCTCTTATGTCTTCGGGGATTATGTACACGTTAAAGGAAGGTCTTGTGTCAGCAAGTATCCTTCCCTTCCTGTCATATATTACTCCTCTTGGTGCGTAAATCTTTTGAATCCTAATCCTATTCTGTTCGGATAGTTTTCTCATCTCTTCACCTTTTATAATCTGAAGATACCAGAGCCTCACAACCAATACGATGAAAACGGATACCAGTATTATTTTTGCCCACTTGTATCTCTTTTCCTTATCTACTCCCATCTAGTCTCTCTATATTTTCGGTCAAGCCTCAAAATCAAAAAGTAGATTGGAATCGAAAAAATGGCGGTGAAAGTGGCCACGGGAAAAAGGTTTATAAGAATATTTGGCACACCTTGTATCTTCCCCTCCGTGAAGACCGAAAGTCCCAGCACAACTATACACTCGAATACTTCCGTTATTCCACAAAGAGCGGCAAAAGTATAATGAGATTCGATGTAAAGTCTACTTCGAAGGAAGAAAGCGAATAAAAAAACGCTACTCTTACTGAAGAGTAAAGTTCCTCCAATGCATGAAGTTAAACCTTCTTGGATGAGGGCAAAAGTCACTGCCACAAAAAGGGCAAAAATCGGTGTATCGAAGAAAACTGAGTAGACTATGAAGGGAATAGCAAGATCGACTTTAAGAAATTCTAAAGACAAGAAATTAAGGAGAATCGAGTGGGAAACGGTGATTGTGAAGAAGAGTAGAGACAAAAGAGAGAATTTCCACATTCAACTATCCCGTAAGGACTATTACGTAGTCTAGGACCCTAAAGTTTGCAAAAGGCATAACATCCACATCGAGAAAGATTCCGCCTTTTTTCTTGTTAATGTTTACTACGATACCAACCGGTATCCCCCTAGGATAGATGCCGTCCTTCCCTGACGTTATCAGTTTATCTCCTGCCTCTAAGTCCTCGTTTTTTTTCACGTACTTCAATTTAAGGGTTGTCTCTCCAGAGCCTTCAACTATTCCCCTTATCTCCTTTCCCTCCACATAAACATCAACTGCCGATTTTGCATCGTTTATGACCATTATTTTGCTCGTCTTTCTATTTGCCTCTATCACTTGCCCAACAAGTCCCTTGGGAGAGATAACAGGCATCTTTTCTTTAATTCCAGAATCCCTCCCTTTGTCTATCAATATCCCTTTATACCAGCTTTTTATATCCTCGCCGACAATTGAGGCAACGACCATTTTGTACTCTTTTTTTTCTTTGAGTTCGAGTATCTGTCTAAGCTGTCTATTCTCCCTTTCAAGCTCCTTTAACCTTGAGTATTCAAGATAGAGTGCATCTAGTCGCCTCCTTAATTCAATAACCTCTTTCTTTGCATCCACAAGATCGAGATACCGATCGTAGTAGTGTGCGACCCTTTTTACCGGCCTATCAAGGAAACTTACGGCCCATCCCGTAATTTCACTAAGAGGGTCTCTCAATTTTGAGTAAAAATTTGCCGCCCAGGGAAAATTTGTAAAACCAAGGAATGCGACAATAAGTGCAAAAATAGCACTCGACAGAGCGAGATAAGGCTTCAATTATGGCCTTCTTATAGAGTCGTCGCCACTTGTTTTAGAAGATCTAGCTCATCGAGCACCTTTCCTGCTCCTTCGACAACGGCTGTTAACGGATTATCTGCCACGATTACTGGAAGCTTCGTAACCTCTCTTATAAGTGTATCAATGTTTCTTAGAAGGGCTCCACCGCCGCTTAGTACAATTCCTTTATCGACTATATCGGATGCTAGTTCAGGTGGAGTCCTCTCAAGGGCTATTCTTACAGCCTCAACTATTGCGTTTACTGGTTCAGCAATTGCCTCCCTTATCTCTCGTCCAGTGATCTCCAGAGTTCTTGGGATTCCCCCTATTAGATCTCTCCCTTTCACTTCCATTATCAACTCATCTTCGTTGGGACTGGGATATGCCGAGCCTATGTTGATTTTTACGAGTTCTGCAGTCCTTTCACCTATGAGCATGTTGTACTTTCTTTTTATGTACTGAATGATGGCCTCATCTATCTTGTCACCTGCAACTCTCACGGAGTTACAATACACAATGCCCGCAAGGCTTATGACGGCTACTTCGGTTGTCCCCCCTCCAATGTCGACTATCATGTTACCGTCTGGCTCGGTTATTGGAAGTCCAACACCTATAGCCGCAGCCATGGGCTCCTCTATAAGGTAGACTTCCCTTGCACCTGCTGATTCAGCAGATTCTTTTACTGCCCTTTTCTCAACAGGAGTTATACCAGATGGGATAGAGATCACCACCCTCGGACGGGCGTAAGACTTTCTATTGTGGATCTTCTGAATGAAGTATTTTAACATCACTTCTGTCACTTCGAAATCAGCGATGACACCATCTTTTAGTGGTCTAATGGCGACTATATCGCCCGGGGTTTTGCCTAACATCCTCTTTGCCTCTTCGCCTACAGCTATGACCCTTTTTGTACCCTTAGAATCCTTATGTATTGCAACAACGGAGGGTTCGTTCGTTACTATACCTTTCCCTTTCACGTAAACGAGGGTGTTTGCTGTGCCCAGATCTATGGCGAGGTCCTTGGACATGAAACCGAAAATGTTAAACATAACTTTTCCCCTTCTTACGGTGGATTAGCTACGCGTGTTGAAAAATCGAACTTAATATACTATGTTACTTTGGCAAAATCAATAAAGGTGAACAAATGCTTAGGTTTCTGAGGACAAAAGCTACCGGATTCTTTGTTAAAGCGATCTTCGGGATGATAATTGTCGTCTTCATATTTTGGGGAATTGGAACTTTTAGGGAGCCAGAAAGGAAAGTAGCAGAGATCGGAAGGTATAAGATCCGCGAAACGGAGTATTACGAAGAGTACAAAAGGTTGTTAGATTCTTACAAGGCTTTATTGAAAGAAAGGCTCGACGAGGAGACTTTAAAGGGTCTGAATCTTAAGGAAAAAGCCATACAAAGTTTAATAGAGAGATACTTGATTTTAACGCTATCTGAGAGGCTCGGCATCGAAGTATCGGATGCAGAATACGCAGAATACCTAGAAAGCATAGATGCTTTCAAAAAGGACGGAAAATTTGACAAGAAAAAATTTGTGGAGGTGCTGAAAAAAAATAACATAGATGCCAAAGAATTCGAGATTAGACAGAGAATGAGTATGAAGGTGGCAAAGACTTCAGAGATTTTGAAAGATCTTATGGTTGTTATCGATGAGAAGGAGATTTGGGAAGAGTACAAAAGACAGAATGGTATGGTTCGACTGAAGTATGCCGTCTTTTCTCCATCAGACTTTGAAGACAAAATCGAAATAAGTGAAAAAGAACTGGAAGAGCTTTACGAGAAGGAAAAAAACCTCCATTTTTCCGAACCGCGCTATAAGCTACGCTATATCGTGATCGACCAAGAAAGCACGTTACGGGATGACAAAGCCTATATGGAGCTCATAGAGACGAAGGATTTGGAATCATTCGCAAAAAGACATAACCTGAATCTAAATCTTGTGGAGTATGCGTCCGAATCAGAACTTAAGCGCCTAATAACCGATATAAACGACTTTAGCTGGCTTAAGGACTTAAGAAAGGATGACTTTTCCTTACCTATTAGGGCTAAAGAAAAATCGTACATATTCCAGCTTATAGGACTCAAAAAAGGAGAGCCTCTAGAAAAATCCTTAGTTCTCAAAAAAATAAAAGAAAGGGTGACATCAGATAAGGCAAAAGAGATTGCCAAACGTAAAGCCGAAGAAGCGCTAAGTTCCGGAAGGATAAGATTTGAAAATCTGACTCCTTTCCTTAAGAGAAATTCGAGCGAGATTCCGAAAATTGGAGTCATTCCAGAAGAGCATAGATCGCTATTCCTTTTGGATAGTAAAAATCCCATATACAAAACCCCTCTAGAGATTTCCGGAAAAATCTACGTCTTTGCCTTTGATTCTGAAAGGCTACCTGATCCAAAAATGTGGGAAAAAGAAAAAAAGGAGTTTAGAGTATTGGTCCTCCTGAAAAAGAGAGAAGAGGTCCTAAGCGAGTTTTTGGATTCCATGAAGAAGAAGGAAAAAATAAAAATCTATACTTCCGAACTCTAAGGATATGTACGTTTTGGGAATCGACACGTCCTGCGACGATACGTCTTTTGCAATTTTGGAAGACGACAGTCGAGTAATTGCCAATACTGTTTTTAATCAGAACGAACTACATAAGCTTTTCGGAGGTGTAGTTCCTGAGATCGCATCGAGAAAGCATATAGAATACATAGAACCTCTCTTCTTTCAGTTTATGGAAAAGTGCGGTCTCGTACCTCAAAGAATCGATCTTATAGCGTGTACGAATGGGCCGGGACTTATCGGTTCAATACTTGTTGGGTTGTCTTTTGCCAAAGGCTTGTGTCTCTCACTGGATAAGCCGCTTATCGGTGTCAACCATATTGAAGCCCATGCCATGAGTATTTTTCTTGAGCGAAAGGTGGATTTTCCTTTTGTTGCTCTCGTTGTCTCCGGAGGTCATACTTTGATCCTTCTTATGGAGGAGAAAGGGAATTATAGGTTTTTAGGAAGCACAAGAGACGATGCTGCTGGTGAAGCTTTCGACAAGATAGCGAAATTTCTCAATTTGGGTTATCCGGGTGGAGTCGCAATAGATCGGATATCTAGGCAAGGTCTAAGGGATTTCGTGAGATTCCCAAGGCCTATGATAGATGAGGATAACTTCGATTTCAGTTTCAGTGGTCTAAAAACGGCGTTTATAAACTATGTTAAAAAAAATCCCCCAAATAGCGACACTCTCCACCATGTTGTTGCTTCTTTTCAAGAGGCGGTTTGTGAGGTTCTCTGTGTCAAGACCGTAAAAGCCGCGAAAAAGTTTAAGGTTAAAAACGTAGTTTTAGGCGGTGGTGTAGCTGCAAATAGGCGTCTAAGAGAAATGTTACTTGATGCGGCAAAGGCTTACGATCTTGAAATCTTTTTCCCTTCCATCGAATATTGCACCGATAACGCGGCAATGGTGGCAATAACGGGTTATTATCATTACAAAATCGGTCGCAAATCCGATTTAAAACTAAAAGGATTCTCTAGCATATTTTCATCCTAATGCTAAAAAAATCTCTCTCGCAGCATCTGCTTAAGGACAGAAACATCCTAAAAAAGATGTTATCTAAGACTGACATAGACGATAAGGACACAGTAATTGAAATTGGAGCGGGTAAAGGTGATCTCACAAGACTCCTTGCTGCTTCGGCCAAAAAGGTCTACGCTGTAGAAATAGATACCCAGTTTTCGCCGTATCTTGATCGAATCGCGGAAGAACTAAAAAATGTGGAGATCATATATGAGGATTTTTTAGAGATAGATCTAAAACCACTGAAAAATGACATGTTGAAAGTCATAGGAAACATCCCCTACAAAATTACAGGTCCAATCCTTTTTAAACTCTTTAAAGACAGAGGATATCTAAAAAGTGCCTTCCTTACTGTGCAAAAAGAAGTGGCGCAAAGAATCGTTGCGGAACCAAAAACAAGCTCATTTGGCTCACTTTCCGTTATAAGTCAGGTACTTGCCCATTGCAGAGTCGAGTTTTATATACCGCCCCACGTTTTTTTTCCTGCTCCTAAAGTTGAGAGTGCCTTTGTATCCATGCGCTTTAAGAAGGAATCCCAAAAGATTCCCGAGGGTTTTTTTCAATTTGTGAGAAACTGCTTTAGACATAAAAGGAAATTATTATGGAATTCCCTCAGATCCGCGTACGACTCATCAATCGTGGAATCCCTCTTTGAGAAGGCCCGTCTTGAAAGATCGGTAAGAGCAGAGGAGCTCCCTCCGGAGAAGTTTCTGGAACTCTTTTATATATTTAACGGCATGCATGAGTGAAATAGTCGGATTCACAACGACAATACCTGTTGAAGTCATATTTGCTAGTAAATATACTCCTTGCGATCTTAACAATATCTTCATTTCTGATCCTTGTCCCATGCATTACATAGAGATCGCTGAAAAAGACGGTTTTCCAAAAAATATATGTAGCTGGATAAAGGGTATATACGGCGTAGTCATGGAAAAAAAGATAAAGACTGTTATTGCTGTGATGGTGGGAGACTGCAGTAACACGCATGCGCTCTCGGAGATACTTCAGCACAAAGGTATAAGAGTCCTTCCTTTCGCCTATCCCTTCGACAAGGATAGTGAGTCACTGAAAAGGGAAATAGAAAAGCTTATGCGTGAGCTCTCTGTGGACGAAAAAGAACTGGCAAAAATAGATAGAGAGATCCTAAAAGTGAGAAGACTCTTAAGAAAGATAGACGAGCTTACATACAAAGAAGGACTTGTGTCTGGCTACGAAAACCACCTCTGGCTTGTTCGGGCATCCGACATGATGGGCGACTTTAAAAAGTATGGAAAAATGGCAAAGTCTTTTATTCTCGAAAAAAAAGGATCTCCTAAAAGAGAAGGGGTGAGACTAGGTTATATCGGCGTACCACCCATTATCACGGATCTCTACGAGTTCGTAGAGAAGAAAGGTGGGTACATCGTATTTAACGAGACCCAAAGGCAGTTTTCGTTACCTTTTTTTGGATGCAATATTGTTGAAAGATACTTACGATACACCTATCCTTACGGCATATTTGCCCGAATAGAAGACATAAAAAGGGAGATAAGACGAAGAAAGATAAAAGGTATCATCCACTATGTGCAGGCTTTCTGCTTTAGGGTGATGGAAGATGTGATCTTAAAAGACATCCTCGACGTTCCCATGCTTACGATTGAAGGCGAGCTTCCAAAACCGCTCGATGCACGAACAAAACTGAGGATAGAAGCATTCCTTGAAATGCTAAAAACCTGAAGATGGAAAGAACAAAAAGGTACCAACTTGAAAAAAAGTACATGAAGCTAGTAAAGGATATCTTGGAATCGTACGAAGAGATCTGCATAATGTCTGTAGTAGAACCTGATCTGGGAATCGTGGAGCTTTCCTATCCCAAATACCAGGAAGATGACTTGACTATGATCATAAATGACATAAGAAGTAAAGGCATTTCCATCTGGGAGATTAGAGGAGGAGATAATGATAGAAGGTAAAAAGATAGTTAAAGCCCTTTTGAAGGGGGATGTCATATACGGTGACGTATTCGTTGAAAAAAAAGTTTATACCCACATTCACAGGGAATCTTCAAAATTTGAAAGAATCGAAGAGGCAGAAGATAAAGGGTCTGCACTTCGAGTAATTACTCCCTGGAAGCAATACATGCTAAGTACTAACTCCACAGATGAAAAAGAACTATTAGATTTGGCTAGAGAGATTCCGAAACTAGTATTTGGTGAGAAGGACAAGGTTATCGTCAAGGTTCCCGAGTATCCGTTTAAAATTGAAAAATATCCTGACGCTGTGAACCTGAGTAAAAAGATGGAAATCGTTGAATGGGTAGAAAAGACTGCAAGAAGCATGGACCCAAGAATAAAACAGGTGCGAGTAATATACAAAGACACGAAGCAAAAGGTCTCTATACACACATCCTTTAACGAGACGATTTTCGACGAGCGTTACCAGATTCTACTTAACCTTCTTCTGGTTGGAGAGAAGGACGGAGAGATTCAAACTTCATATGAGTCAATAGGAGGATTTTACGGGTTCGAATACTTGACTCAAGAAAGGCTTTTTCAATTTGTGGAAAAGACCGTCACTAGACTAAAAAAGCTCTTTGAGGCAAAGGAAGCACCATCTGGTATCAAGGTGTGCGTTCTTGCTTCCGAAGCAGGTGGTACAATGATTCACGAGGCAGTTGGGCATGGGCTTGAAGCCGATCTAGCATTAGAAGGGCTATCTTGCTATAAAGGACTTTTAGGAGAGAAAGTTGCATCCCCACTTATAACCATAGTGGACGATAAAACGTTAAGCAACATGAGAGGAACATACGCTTACGACGATGAAGGAACCCCCGCCGAAAGAACGGTCCTTATTGAGAACGGGATCTTAAAGAACTACCTCTTTGATAAGTTTTACGCAATGAAACACGGAAGACAGAGCACGGGAAATGGAAGGCGAGAATCTTATAGGTACAAGCCAATCCCAAGGATGAGTAACACTTTTATTCTTCCAGGTAATACTCCTCCGGAAGATATAATCGCATCGGTGGATGACGGAATCTACGTTTTGAAGATGGGGGGAGGCCAGGTAGATACGGTAACGGGCGATTTTGTATTCGAGGTATCGGAAGGATACTTTATCGAGAGGGGTCAAATAGGAGACATGATCAAAAACGCAACGATAATGGGTAACGGCCCCAAAGTATTGAAAGAAATAGACATGGTGGGCTCAGATTTGGGTTTTGGAATAGGGACATGCGGAAAAGATGGACAAGGTGTGCCAGTCTCGGACGGACAACCTACACTTCGGATCCCTGAGATGATAGTTGGGGGTAAAAGCGTATCGAAAAACCTATTGCCCTAAAACTCGAAGGGGCTTGATGGGACAGTACGCTCGGCGTAAAGTATAAGAGTGGCAGTTGATCTTACAAACATCAAAGAAGCGTTATTCTTTGCCGTTCAGTCTTCAAAAGACCTAATCGTCATTTTTGACGAAGACGGAAAGATCCTATTCGTGAACGATGCGGCAAAATCTTTGATTGGTTATAGCCCAGATGAACTTTTAGGCACGTATATAACAATGCTTGAGTCTCCTTTAGAGCCTGAAGAAAGAAAAAAAGAGAGGAGAGAGACGTTAGTAGGGTCGAAAATATTTAGAGGAGTTTCAATCAGAAAAAGAAGCGACGGAACTTTAATTTACCTTCAGGAAACATTAATTCCTGTGGTTCTTAATGGCTTAAGACTCTTCGTTCTTATGGGAAGGGACATAAAAGAAGAGGCATTTTTTGATTCATCTCTAGCTCCTATAATTGACTTTGATCCACTAACCGGTCTTTTACACACAAAGGGTTTCATTCAGGCACTGCGGGCCGAGATTCAAACAAAAAGGCCTAAGAGAGTAAATTTGCTCGTTCTTGACATCTGCCAGTTTTCTGCCATCCTTGTAGGAAAAGGATACTCTTTTGCAAATAGCCTGTTATCAAAAGTCGCCGAGAGGCTTGAAAACAATATTCCAGATGATGCGATCCTTGCAAGAAGCGAAAAGGATGAATTTTTGCTTTTTCTTTCTGGCAGACGGCGAGAGGATATATCTGCGCTTGTGAGAAGAATACTCGATCTGTTTCTTGAGCCTTTTGTGATTGAGGGCGTAGAAATGTACGTAAGCGTCAACATAGGAGGATCAGCATATCCTTCCGATGGGAATGAACCGGTTGAGCTTATAAGGAAGGCATTCTTAGCTCTAGAAAGGGCAAAGGACATGGGTGAGAATAAATATGCCTTCTATTCCAGAGAGCTCGATAATTTTGTTCGGGCGCATCTTTCAACGAGGGAAGAGATAATAGGTGCTTTAAAAGAAAGGCGAATTTTGCTTTATGCCCAACCCATTTTTTCTACTTCTGAAAGAAAACTGAAAGGTCTGGAAGTCCTATCGAGGATAAGAACAAAAAGTGGGATCATCATGTCTCCGGGAGAGTTTATACCGTTTCTCAGACAGACAGGACTTTTGAGTAAGTTTGATGAAGTACTTTGCGAGTCTCTAGAAGGGGTAGTGGCGACCCTGGGTAAAGGTATTTTTCTCACTTTGAATCTTTTTCCAGAGAGTGTAAGAAGCGAAGAGGTTATAAAAAGACTTGAATCTCTCAAGAGAAAATGCGATTTTCCGCTCTATTGTGAGATAACGGAGACTGGTATTGTAGAGAAGGAGACGGCAGATTTTGTAGAGAGATTGAGGGATATGGGAATAAAGATAGCGATCGATGATTTTGGAACTGGCTACAATTCCTTCTCTTATTTGGAGTATTTAACTGTGGATATGATAAAGGTGAGCATTGAGCTTGTAAGGAGTGTAGCATTAAAACCGAAAACTCTCGCGATAGTTCAATCGATAGTGGATCTTGGAAAGAAACTAAGGATAGAGACTTGTGCAGAGGGTGTGGAGGCGGAGGATCAGGTAAAAATACTTGGGCTCCTCATGTGTGATTACGTTCAAGGTTTTTATTTCTCGAGACCTGCCCCAATAGAAACGTATAAAGTTCCAGTAGAATAAACGATTTTCTTGCTAAAAAAGGAGCTTGACAGATTTTTTGATTCATAGTACATTTGTTCTATAGAACATCTGTATCAGAGGTTAAAAATGGAATCAAAAAAAGAGACGAGAAAAGAGATTTGTATGTTTATTCGGAATTTCATGGAAGAGAAGGGATATTCCCCAACAGTAAGGGAGATCATGAAAGGATGTAAGATAAGCTCACCATCTGTTGTACATTACCACCTGATAAAGCTTGAAAAAGAAGGATACATAGAAAAAGATCCGCAGATTGGAAGGGGGATTAGACTAAAAGACAGAGAGGTTTTGGAAATTCCCTTACTTGGGGTGATATCCGCTGGTAAACCTCTTCCTGTTTTTGATGATTCCTTTACATACGAAGAGACCATAAAAGTCACTAAGGACATCGTTGGAAGGAAAAAAAACGTATACGCCGTAAAGGTAAAAGGTAACTCCATGAGGGATGCCATGATTGAGGACGGGGATATCGTCATTATGGAATCTAAAAGCACCGCTGAAAATGGTGAAATGGTGGGGGTATGGCTTAAAAAGGAACAGGAAGTGACCCTAAAGAGGATATATTTTGAAAAGGATAGAATAAAGCTCAAGCCGGAAAATGATGAGATGGAGCCCATATACACGGATTATGAAAATGTAGAGATTCAGGGAAAGGTCATCGCTGTTGTAAGAAAACTCTAAAATGCGCATTGCCTCTATTTATTTTCCAAGACTTCTCATCCAGATAAAGACCAAAAAAGACGCTTCTTTAGTTGGAAAACCTGTTGCGGTCCATTATTCAAGAAGAATTGTAGATGTATCGCAAGAAGCGGAAAAGCACGGTGTTAAAAAAGAAATGGGACTAAGGCAAGCACAAAGCCTGTGTCCGGAATGCCTATTCATTCCATTAGATAGGGAAAACCTAGAACTTGCTTTTAAAGAAATCACAGAAACTCTATTTTCGATAACTCCCTCTATAGAGAGGGATGGAGATTTCTTTTTTCTCGATGTGGCTCACATAAGTGATGAGGGGATAAAAAACATAAGGGGAATTATAAAGGAAAGAGTTGGATTAGAAGCAAAGATTGGGGTTGCCTTAAGAAAATTCTTATCGAAAATGGCGAGTATTCTTACAGACGAGATACTGATTATCCCTGCGGAAAAGGAAGAGGAGTTCTTAAAAGAGATTCCCATAGATTGTCTACCCTTTAATGAAGATTTAAAAAAGAGACTCAAGCTTCTTGGATTAGACAAAGTGGAGGACATTCTTAGGCTGCCTTCCTCGTTCTTTTACGTTTATCTTGGAAAGGATGGGATAAACCTCTTAAAGCTCCTTGAAGGTTCAAAGGAAGAAAGACTCATTCCAATTGTAGAAGATTTTAAGGAAAAGATTGAACTTTCATTCGATGTGCCTAAAGAGTCGATCTATGATGTTCTTTCAGAGATTGATAGAGTCTTGGATGGTTTCGATGAAAAAAGGACATACCCTTCAAGGGTTGAACTTTTTCTTTTATTTACCGACAATAGAACCTTAAAGAAAGAATTCTTGCTTAAAGAGGAGAACGCATCAAAGGATGTACTTCTTATCCGGATAAAAGCCTTTCTGGAGAAAATAAAGGATAATAAGCCTCTTAAAGGGCTAACTATCACCCTTTCCGAATTTGAAAGAAAAAGGGGTATCCAATTAGGTCTTTTTACGTTTAGAAAAAGGGATATTCTATCCACGATAACTTTTTTGAGGAAGAAATACGGAAGGGGTGTGATATGTGAGGCTTTTAGGTAGACCGTGTCGATTAAAGCTAGACAAAAATGGAGAACCTCTCCTTATCAAGGTCAATGATAAATGGGTAAAAGTGAAATGGATAGGGAAGAGATGGAGGATAAAAGAATGCTGGTGGGAAGAGGAAAGAGAAAAAGAGTACTTTCAGATTGAGACAGAAGATGGACTTATCTGTGAGATATCTAGGGATCTAAAAAACGGTTTCTCCTTCATAGAAAGGGTTTATGATTGATTACATCGAACTTCACTCCCATTCCAATTTTTCCTTCCTTGACGGTGCATCCCATGTGGAGGATCTTATAAGACGGGCAAAGAGTCTTGGTATGAGAGCCATAGCTCTTACCGACCATAATGGACTTTATATAGCCCCAACTTTTTTCAAGCTTTGTAAGGAGGAGGGAATAAAACCGATAATAGGTGCGGAGCTTACCTTAAAAGGCGGTTTTCATCTCCTCCTTATAGTAAAGGACAAAAAGGGCTATTCCAATCTTTGCCGGCTTATAACAAAGTCTCATATGAAAGGAAAAAAGGGAAATCCACTTCTAGAGAGAGAAGATTTAAAAAACCACTCCGAGGGGCTCATCTGCCTTACAGGTTGTAAGAGAGGGGAGATTCCATCCCTTCTTCTTCAAAAGAGAGAAGGGGAAGCCCTTGGAGTGGCAAAAAACTATATGGATATCTTTGGAAGGGAAAACCTTTTTATAGAGCTACAGAATAACTTTTACCCAGAGGATAGAAATCTCATCGCTTCTCTCATCCGTCTTTCCTCTTCTTTAGGTCTTAGGTATGTTGTCACAAACAATGTCCACTACGCAAAAAAAGATGGATCAAGACTCCACGATGTTCTTACATGCATAAGAGAAAGAAAAACGATAGATGAGTGTAAGAACCTTAGGCTTAACGGTGAATTTTATCTAAAGTCAAAGGAAGAGATTGGGAGAATTTTTCGTGATATCCCTTCAGGTCTATCAAACACTCTCCTTATAGCTGACATGTGCGATTTTGATCTCGATTTTTCCTCGTACCGTTTCCCTGAACCTCATCTTCCAGAGGGAGAACTTCCGGATGCTTATCTAAGGAGAATATGTGAGAGAAGACTCAAAGAAAAGTACGGAAAGATGGATACTGAAATAAGATCAAGGCTCGATCGGGAACTCGATCTCATCCGAAAGCTTAACCTTTCAGGTTACTTTCTCATCGTTTACGACATCATGGAATTTGCAAAAAGAGAAGGTATCCTTGCCCAGGGGAGGGGTTCTGCGGCAAATTCTCTTGTGGCTTATCTTCTCGGGATAACAAAGGTTGACCCGATAAAAAATAGGCTTTTTCTTGGAAGATTCTTAAATGAAGAGATGTCCGAAATCCCTGATATCGACATAGATATTTCAACGAAAAAAAGGGAAAGAGTGATTCAGTACGTCTATGAAAAGTACGGCTATGAGAGGGTGGCTATGGTTTGCACCTTTGTGACTTACAAAGCAAGAAACGCGATAAGGGAAGTCGGAAAAGTTTTGGGATTCGACAAAGACCTATTAGACAGGATGGCAAAATCAGTCTCCGTTTATGATTCCTGTGATGTGGAAGAGGATTTGAAAAAGCTTGAAAGCTTCAAAAGGCTTTTTGATTCAAAGAAATGGCAGCACTTCACAAGCCTTCTAAAAGAGATAGCGGATTTTCCGAGACACACCTCAATCCATGTAGGAGGTATGCTCATATCCTCCTCTCCACTTATAGATATAGTCCCTCTGGAGAAAGCATCCATGCCAGGTAGAATAGTGTGCCAGTGGGACAAGGATGGAATCCAGGATGCAGGTTTAATAAAAGTCGATCTTTTAGGCTTGAGAATGCTTTCTTTGATTGAGGATGCAAAGGAAGAAATAGAGAAAAACAAAAAAATAAAGCTCGATCTCGATAGAATCCCTCTCGATGATGAAAAAGTTTACGATATGATTTGTAACTGTGACACAGTCGGTGTTTTTCAGCTGGAAAGTAGAGCCCAGATGCAAGCCTTACCAAGAATAAAACCGAGATCGATTGAAGATTTAACGGTCCAGGTGGCGATAGTAAGACCTGGCCCACTCCAGGGAAACATGGTCCATCCTTACATAAGAAGGAGAAATAACGAAGAAGAGGTGAAGTACATACATCCTTCTTTAGAGCCGATTCTAAAAGAGACCTTAGGTATTATCCTTTTTCAGGAACAGGTCTTACAGGTTGCAACAAGAATAGGAGGACTTACAGAGGGAGAAGCGGACAAACTTAGGAGATCTATGAGTAGGAAAAGGTCTAAAGAGGAGATTGAAAAGATGAGGAATAGATTCTTACTTGGAGCACAAAAAAACGGCATAGATGAAAAGACGGCAAACGAAGTATTCGATGCTATAAAGAGCTTTGCTGAATACGGATTCTGTAAAAGTCACGCGGCAGGTTTTGCACTTCTTTCCTATCAATCCGCATGGCTGAAGAGATACTATCCCTTAGAGTTCTACACCGCCCTTCTCAATAACGAACCGATGGGTTTTTATAGAATAGACACGGTCGTAAATGACGCAAAAAGGCATGGGATTGAGATTCTTTATCCCCACATAAATAGAAGTGAAAAGGACTGTACCATAGAGGAGGGAAAAATAAGGTTAGGCTTGAGATTTGTAAAAAATCTAGGGGAAAGGACGGTTGAAAGGATACTCAACGAGAGAAAAAAAGGTCCTTATGAATCCTTAAAAGACTTTGTTTTAAGAGTTGGGTGTGAAAAAGACGCCACAGAAGCTCTCATCCTTTCCGGTGCATTCGATTTTTTAGGAAAATCTAAAAGAGCCCTTCTTTTTGAATTGGAAGAGATAAAAGGGGTTTCGGATGCAACTCTCAAACTTGCCTTTGAAGAACCAAAAATAGAGTTTCCCCCTTTTTCCAATGAGGAGATTGTGGATCTGGACTATAGAATTTTAGGTCTTTCCCCATCCTTTCACCCGATTAAGCTTTTAAGGGATAGGCTTTCTGGAATTGAGATTTTAAAGACAACCGATATCTTTCAAGTTCAGTCTGAAAAAGAGGTAATGTTTTTAGGTCTTGCAGTATCCAAGCAAAGACCAGAGACCGCAAAAGGTTTTTCGTTCATCACTCTGGAAGATGAATATGGCATGGTCAATGTGGTTATAAGGCCTAAAGTTTATGAAAGATTTCGAGAGATAATAAGACTCGAATCGATAATCCTTATAAAAGGAAAGGTGGAAAAAAAGGATGGGGTTATAAATATAATTGCAGATGAAATTTTTGGTCCCGATAAGCTCGATTCTCTTATCTAAGAGGATAAAAATAACGCGCCTGCCGCGAGTCGAACGCGGAACCTACGGATTAGAAGTCCGTTGCTCTATCCTGTTGAGCTACAGGCGCACTCGTGATTTCGACACTCCATTAAGTTTACAAACTTTTTCGAACCCAAATGAAAAGCAATAGATCCAAGGTCTTTAGTAATGGTGGAAGAACCAATCCTCATACCGAAAGAAACTGAAGTAATCTCACGCATCTTAACCCTAAAGATTCTTATACACCACTATATGGAAATAAGTCAACTTATTCCACGACGTATCAAAGAAACTCCCTTGCCCAGCCCACTCATCTAGCAACCTAGGCCGTCTCTTTTAAAACCTCCTCAATTGTCGTTATTCCGCCCATTATCTTGTAAAGCCCACTTCGACGCAAAGTTATCATCCCTTCCTCTATTGCCCTTTGCCTTATCTCATCCGTTGTGGCGCCTCTGAATATGAGCTCCCTTATGGAAGGTGTGATTGTCAAAACCTCAAAAAGCCCTGTCCTACCTTTGTAACCCGTGTAACTGCACTTCTCACAACCCCTTCCCCTCATAGGTTCTATCTTTTCGATTTCCTCTTTGGTGAGCCCAAGGCTGAGTAAAATCCTCTTATCGACCGGATCTTTGTCTTTGCAAAAAGGGCATATCTTTCTTACAAGTCTTTGGGCTACAATGAGAAGCAGTGAAGCTCCAATAAGATACCTATCAACCCCCATATCGACAAGCCTTGCTATGGTGGATGGCGCATCGTTCGTATGGAGGGTAGAAAAGACAAGATGGCCAGTCAATGATGCCCTTACCGCGATCTCCAATGTTTCCGTATCTCTTATCTCTCCCACAAGGATTATGTTTGGATCCTGTCTAAGAAAGGATCTCAGTGCAGCAGAAAATGTGAGCCCTTGAGAATCATTCACCTGAACCTGATTTATCCCTGGGATTATAAACTCCACAGGGTCTTCAATAGTCATTATATTAACGGACGGGCTATTTAGCTTTTGGATTGCAGAATAGAGCGTATTTGTCTTTCCGGAGCCTGTAGGACCTGTAACGAGTATCATCCCGTAAGGCTTTCTTATCCCTTCTTCGAACCTTTTTAAACTCTCTTCTTCGAAACCTAGCTCCGAAAGGTTAAGAAAGAGTCTTTCCCTGTCAAGGATCCTCATCACTATCTTTTCGCCGTGAATAGTTGGCACAGTAGAAACGCGTACATCCACACTCTTTGCACCTTTTGGCGTTTTGGCGCGTATCCTTATTCTTCCGTCCTGAGGGATCCTCTTTTCTGTTATGTCCATATCAGACATTATTTTGATCCTCTGGATAAGACCTGCCTTGAACCTTAATGGAATGACCCTGTAAGGATGGAGGACACCGTCTATTCTATATCTTACACTAACACCCCTCTCATGGGGCTCAATGTGAATATCGCTTGCCTCTTTTTTCAATGCGTCGAGAATAATGTGGTTTGCAAGCCTTATTATGAATGGCTGGTCTCTTTCGTCGTTTATCTCTTCTGCTTGGGCCTCTTCAACTTCAAGTGCCTCATCATGAGTGGTCATTTCTAGATCAAAGACATCCGTGCGGTCTTCAGCCACTTCTGTGTAATCGCCCAAAATTTTTCTTAGATCCTCATCCTTTACTAAAGAGACTGTTACTTGGGTTCCTACGGTCTGCCTTACAAGTTTTATGACCTCAAAAAGATATAGCGGATTTGCAACGCCAACATTTACTGTGTTGCCCTCCATCTTTATGGGAACAAACTCGAAATTCCTCATGGTTGTGTGAGAAAAAAGGGATGTAAGATTCTTGTCTAAGCTTTCGGGATCCAATTTTACAAGTGGGAGGTTGAATGCCTCAGAAAGCTCTCGATATAGCGTATCTTCACTTATTGCTCCCATCTGAACAAGGATCTGGCCGAGCTTCAAGGAAGGGTTACGTTTTTGGATTTCCAAAGCTCGGGATAGAGTTTCCTCCGATATTAAACCCTTTTTGACAAGTATTTCGCCCACGTATGGATTTGGTTGGGTAAAAATTTTCTCTTCCTTCATTTCAATAATCGTTCATGAAATGTCAACAGTCTTTTCCAGTTAAAATTCGCATATTTTCTCAAAAAGATGTACCAAGGTTGCTAGGCATTATTGTTTATAAAGTCTATCCCGAAACAGAATAAAGTTCCATTCGAAAGGTGAAAAAAGATGGTACGTGCGTTTCGGAGGTTACTTTAAAAAATCGGGAATGTGGTTCGTTCTCTAATTGATGGGTAAATCAATTGGTTTAAAAAAAAGACTTACCAAATGGCGCACCTTTTCTAAGTGTAAAAAAAGATTTAGCTCCGGTGCGAAAGAGCCTGTATTGCACATTTAGAGCTCAAAACTTAATTTTTTCCCCCGTGGCCGATAACCAATAAAAGGGTTAATTATGGGAAGGCTTGAGTTAGGGCTGTGGTCAGTCGTTTTTCTCTTCGTTCTCGGATACGCAATTGTCTCCTTTATTTATGTAGGCTTTCTTCGTGCAAAACTAATTGGTGAAAAAAAGCTTCAATGGTACGAGCAGTGGATCTCATTTACCAAATAGTGAAAGACATATACGACGCGAAAGACATAAGTTACGTGTCAGAAAGAGACGCGATGCAGCACGTTGTGAGAATAATAAGGCAAACAAAATTCGGGGAGACTCGCTACTTCTGGATATTGGACAAAAAACCTTCTATGGTAATCCACCCGGTTTATCCGGAGTTAAGTGAAAAACAACTTGCCGACTTTACGAATCCGGAGGGGCGTAGGGTATTTGTGGAGATGGTCTCGCTGGTGCAAAATAAGGGGGAGGGATTCATAGAATACGAATGGTTGGAACAAAAGGAAAGAAGGCCCGTAAAAAAGCTATCCTATCTTAAAAGTTTTGAGCCTTGGGGATGGATCATAGGAACGGATATAAACCTCGAAGAGGTTAACTCGTACGTAAAATCTATTGCGATGAGAATATCGTTGTATGGCCTAATCGTTTTCTCAGTAATTTGCGGCATCGCGTATTTTGTTACTGAGAGTGCAAGAAAGACTTTAAGACTATGCGGTCCCATCTCCCAAAAATTGAGCAAAATTGCAGAGGGCGATTTATGCGTTGTGTTTGAAAAGGAGGGGACAGGAGAAATTGGTGTTATTGAGGGCTCGGCAAAAAAACTTCTCGAATCCCTAAAGGATATGGCTTCAGGAATCTTAAACACAGCTCGCGCGGCCGAGGAGACGGTCAAAGGAGTGAACAGGAGCTCCGATATGTTAGTTTTATCTTTACAAGATCATAGTAAAAGACTGAATGAGATTGCCTCGTCCGCGGACCAGATAACACAAACGATAACAGAGATCGCCAAAAACGTATCAAAGACTTCCGACAAAGTACGTTCAACCGTTGACTTTTTAAGACAGGGACAAGTGAACGCGGATGAGATGGTTAAGGCTGTTGAAAAAGCAGAGAAGATAACGGAGGATTTATCGAGAAACATAGAGGTGCTTGAGGCAAATGTAAGAGACATAGAGGGCATACTCTCAGTCATAGAAGAAATAACAGATCAGACAGAGCTTCTATCTTTAAATGCAGCAATTGAAGCCGCAAGAGCAGGAGAGTTTGGGAGGGGATTCGCTGTGGTTGCTCAAGAAGTCAAAGATCTATCAAACAGGGCTTCCTTGTCCACCCAGGAGATAGGAAAGATAATAGGTGATTCAACCAGAGGGTTCAGCATGCTTAAGGGTTCCATAAAAGATGCTGTTGACAGCATGAAAAGAACGTCTGCCCTAATACGAGACATGTATGATGTATTCTCAAAGATTTCGAGCTCCACCCAAGAAGTCTTCGACCTTATATCGTTATTGTCGGCGGCGACAGAAGAGCAGTCTGTGACAGTAAGGCAGATAGCTAAGAATATAGAGGAGATATCCTCAATCGCTGAATACTTAAAGACAGTGTATGTCCAAGAGCTCGCAGGTGGAATTCAAAGACTTTACGACTCAATTCTGGATCTAAAAAAGGAAGCGGAAAGGTTCAAATTGTCCTCGTAAATCTCAAAATAACTGTGCAATTTATTTAGGGTCTTCTAACACTTCGAAACCCTATTCCACAAGCGACAAAAAATCGAATCAGCGGTCTTAAGATAAAAAGTTGCCGGAAAAAAGTTACAGTCTTGCCTATTTTACCGTTTTTAGTCTTAGCGTCATCTACTTGAAAATACCAAAGGGCTTCCCTATATTTCTTACGCCGCTTTCCAAAAGGGTTATAAATTCTCAGGGATATGATTAAAAAAGAGTTTTACCGGCTGAGACATGTTAGATCTCCGTATAGGGCGTACTGAAGGCTACGACAAAAAATGTTATATAGATCTGCTCGTCTACGTTCCTCTCATCCCTTCTCAGAAATTGTAACTTCGCGCTGTGGAAAGAGAATCTGAACCCACTAAAACTCGCAGGGCAACTCCAAATCATCCACGATGGTCCTGTTACGTAAAAAGCGGTAGAGCCTTATTTGATGTCCGA